>JAIEOS010000056.1 GCA_019750295.1 Bdellovibrionales bacterium
GATCTTTTGGTTTTGCCACAGAGACTTATCGGGGAATTTTAGATTTCGTCAACAACACTGTTAACGCCCAACGTACGCTTCAACAACCAGGGTTCGACGATCTTTCTCTCAAGGATTTGAAATAATGTCGGCTTGTGAATACTCACAAAAAAATTGCGGACATCTGCTCCTAAATAATAACACTCCTTTTGCCAGTTATTGGTAGCCGATCTTAATCCACGGCTTAATCGATGGGAGCCATCTAATGTACCTCGCTCAGATATACAGGCGTAGGAATCTCGAATGAAGCTTGGCAAGAATCGATCCACGAGCCGATTAAAAATAATGTGGTGTACAACCCGATCGCGAAAAGTGGCCGACCAAATCTCGCGAATTTTTGGCTGTTCAATGACAAAAGCAATACTTCGCCCAATGACATAGCGATCTTCTTTTAGCTCCCAATAAAGATCGTAGAGATTGGATTCTAAATTAAACTCAAAATCCAGAGCGTAAACCGATCCGCGTTTCCCGCGACGACAACTATAGTAGGCTTCCACGACCTCAAGAAACTCCAAATCCATGAACGCTCCGAAAATATTTTTGTTTTAAGGGTGTCATCAAGGGGCTCTATCTCCGGACACAACGGACCCTGTTGGTATTGTTCTTATTATTGTTATTCTGGTAGCCGTCACTAAACCTCTGAATCCACGAATTGTTATTATTGTACTCCGTGGAGGACCAATAAAGGACAATACTCGACGAACATTGCGATGGGTCGCTCCTTGTACACAGTTCTCAAATTCTCGAGGCTGCGACTGCCAACTATGACTAGCTGACAAAATAGGTTGGTTTTTAAATAATTTTCTTATCGTTCCCAACCGGACCCATCCCGAGATGCGAGACGCTCGCTCAGTCAAGCCTTAACTCCACTGATTCTGGTACCCTTAATGACACATTTATATTTTTTAATCTAGAAAATATAAATTACAACTGTTTATATTTATAAAAATCATTTACTGCGAATCTAACACGTCGCTCAAATTATTTTTTTGTCAGTTATTTGCACTTTAAACTGCACCAAACTTTGGAGCGAAATATTGGAGGCCGTACACTTATTTCTTTGAGATGGATTTTTTCCAACCCTGAGACTGCTTGCTAATAGATTCGGTCATCTCCACAAGCGCTGCGTCGTGTTTCAGAGGAAGAATTTTTAAATCGTGCGCCAGACGGATCAGGAGCTCGATCACTTGGAGTCGTTCGAGCATTGTATCGATCACCGGGCTTTTATTTAATGCTGCGTTAGCTCGATAAATGAGGATCACAAGCTCTATCACTTCCTGCTGGAGGCTTTGCGCTAAAGTGAATTTGTACTCTCTCGGAAAATTTTTGGTGGCGACATTCACACGACCTAAAAGCTCGTAGGTCAGCTTGTAAATTGGCAGATGACGATAGCGCGACATATGTAAGTCTCTCTTAAAAAATCATTTTTTTTAAGTCGCCACCCCTAACGGGGTGGAAGAAAAATGATTAAATCATTGAATCATTCATTAAACGCTTTCGCGTTTAAAATCTCCGGACACAACGCACTCTGTAGGCAGTATTCTTACTACCGTTAGCCTGGAGGCCGTCACTAAACCTCTGAAACCCACGAATTAGCATTAACGTACTCCGTGGAGGACCAATACCAATTCCCATCTTGAACGAGCCCTGGAATACTTGCGCGATTGGTCCAAAATAAATTGAGCTCATAGCGATTGGGTAAATGCCAATCTGTATATCCACCGTAGCTGAGCCGATCACAGTATCTCGCAGCCGCATGATAACCACCTTGACCCGCAGAGGTTATAGCCACAATATTCGTAGTATTTTGACTACCGTAATACTGATCCGTATTGCTGGCGCCAAACCCTGTTCCCTCTGTGCTTGTATAGTTCGTGAGCCCAGGAATATCGTACCAGTTGCTAGTCCCATCGTTCCAATACTTCGTTAAGCTATCTGTGCCAGAGCAGGTTGGAGTAAAGTCCGCATTGGGCCAAGCTGACGCCCCTGAGCCTCCGCCTTGCTGACCTGCTGGGATTTCGCCACAGCCACCAGGAGTGGTCATGTACTTATCTGTACCGCTTCCAGAGGTCGCACCAGGGCTTAAGCTTCCTAAGAATATCGAACCACCTGCGCAGACAGCACCAGGGCTTGGGCTTCCTAAACAGGGGTCATTGATACTTGTCCAGTTGTCACCTGCCGTGGCCGTCCCGATATTACCTAAAGCATCCACCGCACGAACAAAAACTGTGTACTGCGTGCTTGTATCAAGGGTAATTCCCGTCACCGCAGCACCACTTGTATGATTGGTCCAATCGTAAATCAGCGCACTGTTAGAGGTTCTAATGATCCGCACCTGATGATTGGCCACTGTGCTACCGCCGCTATCTACACCTGCGGTATAAGTGATCGTAGGGCTTGTACTAAGATTACTCGGCACCGAGCCAAGCATCACACTTGTCGGAGCACTGGGACCAGTATTATCCACTTGGTAGGTCGATGATGGACCCGCCGCAGGAGCGGGATCACCCGTCGTACTTTGAGCCGTATTCGCCGCGATAGAAATATTTACCGTACCCGTGCCTGAGCAACCATTTACGGTCACGGTACGCGTACTTCCTGCACCTGTCACACTGGTCACGCTACAGCCTGTGGTGGCTGTGCCGCCTAAAGTGATGTTGCCAGTGGCTAAAGTGATGGTCGCCGTATCTGCACCGGATCCATAGGTGACCGTGAAGGTCACAGGGCCTGATCTCACTAAGCTTGAGCTCGGAGCTCCAATGGAAAGATTCGCCTGTGTGCCCGAGGAAATATTACTCCACGCTGTGGCATTACAAAACTCCATTTTCTTAAGCGTAGAGTTGTAGCGAATCGTACCTTCTGTTGTAGCATTACAGGCCGTCGCCACCGTGCCGATCTTAACACCACCCAGGGTGACGATATCGCTGCTAGCGCTGAGGGTGGTTGTTGTAACCCCGCCGCTTGAGTTGATGGCGCCCGAAGTCGCGAGTGTGGTTGTCGAAATTCCTCCAAGAAAAGTCTTAAGCCCTGCAAAACTTTGCGCAATCTGATTCACAATCCCGTCGGCTGTTCCACTGGCAGCGGGTAGTCTTGCCGCATCCACCACGCCTGTGGCAATAGCACCAGCAGATAAGTTTCCAATGGCCTGACACTGAAAAGTATCTGTAAGACTAGACCACAGAACAGTCTGCCCATTGGTGCAAGAGCCCATGCCTACGAAAGCGGAATTGCCTAAATTGTCTTTAATATCAAAAAAACGAATGTCCGATGGAGTCCACTCAGTACTTCCACCACCGACGTATTTTAAAAATTTGCCATCCACTGGTGCGGTTGCCGCAACATCGTAACCCTGGAGTTTTACCACCGTCGTCGCCACGGCACCGGACCCAGTGGATGTCACATCACCCGTGAGACTTGTCACTGATCCACTTGAGGCATTCGCCCAACTTAAAACCCCTGCGCCATTGGTACTTAAAATTTGGCCGTTTGTTCCATCCGTATTTGGTAAAGTCCAAACAACATTGGTACCCACGGTAGCTGGTGAGCGAAACGACACATAGTTTGAGGAGTCGCTATCCGCAAAACGAACTTCGCTTTGGGCATTTAAAGTTAAAGCGCCAGCCATATTATCGCCAGATTTGGCGAGCTTTTCGGTATCAAGCTCATTGATGGCTGTTTGTGCATTTGTAGCGGCAATATTTCCTGCCGCTGTATTAGTAATCTGTGTGGCTGTATAATCTCCAGCTTGCGCAGTCACGGCACCAGATCGCGTGAATACTGTGGTGACACCACCAGAGTTATTGTCCGTTGCACAAATCCATCGGTCATTGGTAGCATCCCATTTGAGCACTTCGTTCGTCAAGCACTCCATACCCGCTGGCATGTAGCTAAAGTACTCCGTCGGGGCTGAGGTTATTTTTGTAATACTTAATGAATTGATTTTTTGATTTGTCACTGCATTATCGGCGATATCTCCAGTCGCTATGGTGCCGTCATTGATATGAGTGCTTGTGATCCCGCCGGTAGCCACATCTAAGGTCACCGCACCGCTGGTTCCACCGCCAGCAAGCCCACTTCCAGCGATCACCGAAGTAATATCTCCCACACTGGCACTACTCCAACTGAGAACACCCGAGCCGTTGGTACTTAAAATCTGGCCATTAGTACCATCAGCAATCGGCAAAGTCCAAACAACGTTGGCACCCACCGTGGCCGGTGAGCGAAACGCCAAGTAATTGGAAGAATCACTGTCTCTAAAACGTAGTTCGTTTTGGGCATTGAGATTGATTTGTGAATTGGCTTCAAGTGTTGAATTCAAAGTTAAAGCGCCACTCATACTATCGCCAGCTTTTGCTAATTTTTCTGCGTCCAATTCGTTCACTGCCGCTTGGGTCGTTGTGGCTGAAAGATTTCCTGCCGCAGTGTTTGTAATTTGCGAGGCGGTGTAGTCTCCACTTTGCGCTATCACTGCACCCGTGCGAGAAAATACACTAGTGATGGTATTTGAGTTATTATCTGCTCCACACTCCCACTGCTCTAATGTATTGTTCCATTTTAAGGTCTCAAGGTTAGCGCAATTGGTATTATTGGGTTTGTATTTAAAAAATCTCGTGGCTCCATTTGCGATTTTATCTACACTGACAGTGTCGATCTTGGCGTCTGTCACCGCCAAGTTCGCGATATCTCCAGTCGCTATAGTGCCATCAAAAATATGAGTGCTTGTAATACCGCCCGTCGCTACGTCTAATGTAACAGCTCCGGCTGTACCGCCATTTGCAAGTCCGCTTCCAGCCATCACCGAGGTAATGTCCCCTGCACTGGCATTGCTCCAACTTAAAACTCCTGAGCCATTTGTACTTAAGATTTGCCCACTTAAACCATCCGTACCGGGCAAGGTCCAAACCACATTGGCCGTCACCGTGGTAGGAGATCTAAAAGCTACGTAGTTTGAAGAATCACCATCTGCGAAACGTATTTCATTTTGCGCATTTAAGGTCAAAGCGCCGGTCATCGCGTCGCCAGTTTTGGCGAGTTTTTCTGTATCGAGCTCATTAATTGCGGCTTGCAATGTGGTCGCAGAGATTGTTCCCGTCGGAGAATTTACAATCTGTGTGGCACTATAATCTCCGGCCTGGGCCGTCACGGCACCACTGCGTGTGAATACACTGGTCACACCACTTGAGTTATTGTCACTTCCGCAGAGCCAGCGATCGTTGGTCGCATCCCACTTGAGAACTTCACCACTTAAACACTCCGTCCCCGCAGGTCTGTAACCAAAATACTCCGCAGGGCCTGAGGTGATTTTAGTAATATTCAGAGAATTAATTTTTCCGTCAGTAACAGCACTGTCGGCGATATCCACTGTCGCTATGGTGCCGTCAAAAATCTCAGCCGTGGTCACTCCGCCTGTGGCAATGTTCAATGTCACACTTCCATTCACACCGCCGCCACTCAGTCCAGTCCCCGCCGTCACCGCCGTGATATCTCCTGAACCACCGCCCCCAGAGCCCACCGCTTGCGCTAAAGCTCCATCCCAGTACATCAGAGCATTGGTCTGAGAGTTGAACCACACCGCGCCTTCGTTGCTGGCGTTTAAACTTCCGACAAGTGTTGCTTCTTGGGCATTATCAAATTTACCTAAAGTGATGGTCGCAAGATTTTGCAGGGTGATGTGCCCCAGGTTTAAAACCTGGTTCCCACTCATATTGATGTTGCCCGACATCGTACCGCCAGAGAGGGGAAGCTTTGTCGCATCTGTGGATGAAGGAACCACCGCCTCCCAACGGTTTAAAGTCCCGTTCCACGACAGGACACGACCGCTGCCGATACCTGCACCAACGCCTGTAATGTCTAAATTTCGCCCGGCAATTTTGGTGTCGGAATAATTTTTAGTGGCCGCATCCTGCGCCAAAGTGGGCTCGGCTAAATTTTTTATCTGTTGGTTATTTAAATTTAACGGAGTTGTGGGGTTCCCCGAAGCTAGGTTTAAAAGTGTAGTGTAGTTCGTTCCACCTAAAAGATTTTCCAAATTACTCTGCGTCACATTTTGCCCAGAGTTGATTTGCACAAAATTATTGGGCGTTAAACCTTGGAGACTATTCGCGTACCAGGCATAGGGAGCGGCCTGAAGGTGAAAGTCTTGAGCTAAGGTGACAGCACCACCGCCATCGTTATAACTGATGCGAACTTTGCGAGTATGGCCAGAAAGAGCATTGTAACTGGATCCCGATAAGCAGGTCGTGATACCCGTAAAATTAAATCCGTTTTGAAAGACCGAAGCAATGCTCGATGTGTCCTCAAAATTTGAACCGCTCCGTATCCCTGCACCCACGTTGAGACTAAAGACGCCATCGGTGCCGAGCATATTGATAGAGTGTTGCTCTTCGTACATTAAGCAATCGTTGCTCGGCGAATAGATCTGAACCGTAAAAATGACGGGGTTGGCCTCTAAGGGCTGGCCGCTGGAGCGCGTGATCTGCCCTTGATACACGAAAGTCGATGGAACTTGAGCCTGAGCTTCAAAGCTTGTGCAAAATATTAAGACGCCCAAATATTTAAGAAGACTCAGCATACAGTCACTAGATCGGTCGAAAAGACCTTTAAATTAAGGAAAACTTAAAGCTTATGACAGTAGAACTGCTCCGAATCTTAGAACGTTTCAAAATAAGACAATATTGGGCTCTAAGAATTTACTCGTAAACCTCAATCTCACCCAGTTGAAAATGGAGGTTCCTATAGTTGTTTCGACTTAAGACGTGAGGGAGTATCAGTACTCCGTAGGTCTGGAGACACTAAAAACTAACGACTCTTTTCTTCTAGCGCAGTGACCCTCTCCTCCATGTCTTCTTGTCTGCGGTAAATTTGGTCGTAGCCATCGAGCACAACTCGATTTCGCGAATTCTGCTCTTCAACAATGGCATTGGTGCGGTGAATGGCGGCAATCACTAATTCCAATTTAGAATCCATCTGCGCGAATTTAGAATCCATCTGCGCGAATTTGGAATCCATCTCTTTTCTTAAGGACATCACTTCGAGCTTTACAGAGCTGATGTCGCTTTTGAGCTCGCTCTTGGTCTCAGAGAGCATTTTTTGGGTCACAGGGATATCTTGCGATTTCACAGGAGCTCGTAATCGAGAGGTTTGAGTTCGCGATTGAGCTGCTTTTTTCTTAGGCTTTGTCATCAATGACCTCATACTGCATCTTTACTCGAAGAGCCTTGGACTGTCCATCTCGATCCAGCAAAGTTGCAGTCAGTGGCCTGATAATTTGCGACCAATTGCATCCAGATACAGCAGAAGCTCGGAGACTCTCTGATCGGCAATGTCTGAAGGCCTCTTCGCAATGAGGTAATCAATATCGCTTGTACCTCCTGCGCAATCCCCCTAGGCTGTGGAAAATAAGATCATGGAGCACAAGTGCTACTCGACCGCCAATAACAAGCTGATATCGCCAGATTTACTCGTAAACCTCAATCTCGCTCATTTGAAAATGAAAGTTCCCATAGTTATCTCGACTCAACTCGTGAGGGATGATCAGTACTCCGTAGGTCAGGTCCCCTGAGGAGAGCCCAAGCTCTAAAGTTCCATTCACAGGTTGTTGCCCATAGGTGCCCAGTAGCACCCAGGCTGAATTGATGGAATTGGTTACATACACCGAATATCGCCCCGGAAAACAATGGGAGGCACCGTCATAATACCGAGCTTTGAGCACGAGCTTGCGAAGCTTAAAGGGCTGTGGAAGGGACCAGGCCGCGATAAACAAGTGATCGACGTTGTTGGATTGAGGTTGAGCGATGGAGCTAAACACAGTCCCACTATTTTGATCGATCAGATGAACTGCGGGCCAACCGGCTAGGGGTGAGCCCGCCTCAGCCATGGTCAACGAAACTCGGCGATACTGGGAGGGATCGGCCACCGGTGGTGGCGGTGGCGTCACTGGGACGATGGCCACGGGTGCGGGAGTCGGTGCCGGTGCCGGTGCGGGTGCGGCCGCCGCAGGTGTCTGGCCGCGGTGGAGAATTTCGCAAGAGCTCAATCCAAAGCACTCTTGATCTAAATCGAGATCCCGGCGATCATCCGCACCAATATTGAGATAGGCCACTATTTTTTTTCCCGGTCCTGTTGTCGGTGAGATAAGTTTTGTAAGTTCCTTGGGGGACAGGTCCCGTTGTGTAGTAGCCGTCCTGATTGGTGGGAGAGGATGAAAAGCCGTAGAAGGGATAGCCTGTGCTTGAAAGATAGGTGCTGAGCCCGGTTTGAAAGGCATCGATATTCATTCTCTCTGCGGCCACGGCCTGCCCTTGACTTCTCACAAACCCATTGAGCTTTCCCACCTGGGGGTGACCCATTTGCGGAAGAGCGATTTTTCCGAGATCCACAGAGTGTTTCCCTGAGCCGCTCCTTTGCGGGAAGGAGTTCACCGACACGCGCAGTCCGCCGTGGGAATTGGTGCGGGGGTCGTAGCCACCGGAGCTTCCGTAGGGATAAATTTCTAAAGCCACGTAGCTTAAGAGATTTTGCCAATTGTGAGGGACCACAGGGCCTGAGGTCTTGCACCAGCTCTGACCTGAGCAGTAGTTGTTATTTTCGCTATCGATAAATATTCCCGAGGGAAAGTTATTGCTGCCGTTAGAAAAAATCAGCACTTTGTAATAAGACACCGGTCCCACAGAGGACATGATACAAGCTCCGTAGTAAATGTCGTCGCTGTGGTGGCAGGGATTGTAGAGAGAGTCCCCTTTATCCCAGGCAATATCCACTCCGATATGACCTGAGCCTTCGGTGAGACCACCAAAGACAACGTTGGCGTATTGCGATCCTTGGGGGGAGTCTTCGGAGTTTAGAGACGCCGTTGATACGAAAGCTGAGACGTTGAATCGAGAGACTGCTGAAGAATGCATGAGAGTGGAGACAGAATCTTGAGATTGTCCTTGGGAGACTAATGACGGAGAGTGAGTTTTAAAATTTCCGCAGTTTTGAAATGTGAGAGCTGTAAACGAAAGTATTACGACAAGCAGCAAACAACGAAGTAAATGCCTCTTTATATTCTTCCCCCAAACGATCTTTAGCTTTCAGTTTGACATTGTGAAGAGGAGTTCAGCTAGATTGTATTTTCAAAAAGCAATAAAAGAGGATACAGGTCTCATTTTGAATCGGAGGACTTTTAAAACTTGATCCATGGGCTAAATTCGATGGTCATTTCGCTTTGAAAACGTCGAAGAAGGTGCAGGTAGTTATTTTGCAGTCGGCGCTTCTCTCGCCACAACTTGAGATTTTCAGCCGATCCTAAAACACCACCGTTAAAAATTAAATACACTTCTCGATATTGAACCACATGCCGAGCTGGAATCTTTTCTGAGACCACCTCATCTTCGTGAGCGATTCCAATTTTTGAAGTGTCCACACCGCGAATATCGACAACATGATACTGATAGGTGACGTAAACAATGGGAGGGGGCGGACCTTTTTTGATGAGTTTTATTCGACAAAATCGGATGTAATCTCCATAGGTGCTATCATCGGTCAAAAATTTCAGACCAAATTGGTCTATTTGGTTGTTCAAGCTGCCCTATAATGCAACTCGAAGTCTGTTTTAATGTAAAAATTTAGATGGAGAATAAATTGCAATTGACTAATATTAAATATTATGTAATATACGATATTAGTCATGCGTAGAACCTTCTTTCAAACACATTTGTTTTCAAGAAAAATCGACTCTCGCGGTGGGCAAGACCTTCTCCTGCGAATTGAGGAAGAACTTTTGAAAAATCCTGAGGCGGGCCCTGTTATTGCCGGAACAGGTGGCGTTCGAAAATTGAGGATCGAGGATGTTGATCGTAAAAAGGCAAAAGAGGTGGCTTTAGAGTTTTATACTTGGATTTATCAGGTATTCAGGAAACCTACCTTATAACTTTTTACGGTAAAGATGAAGCAGATGATCTCTCATTTGAAGGTAAACAATTGATAAGCCAGATCGTCGCAGCGATCAAGGCAAACAAATAAAAGGAGCATTTATGAGTTCAAAAAAAACAGTGAAACAGGACTTAATCGAAGGACTTAATGAAGTACTGGCCCACAAACATGGAAAAAAAATTCTAACTGGTCGAAGACGTGAACTCCCAAAGCCCGCTCCCGAGTGGAGTGCAAAAGCCATCAAGAACTTTCGCGAAAAAATACTCCAGATGAGTCAGACCGAATTTGCAGCGCTTTTAAATGTGAAGACGCCGACAGTGCGTGCATGGGAGCAAGGTCATAATATTCCTTCGGGAGCCGCCGCTCGTCTTATTGAGGCATTGAAGAAAGATCCGACACTTGTCGAAAAGCTAATTGCCTAATTTTAAAGATTAATTTTAATCAGCTATATTCGATTCGGCCTCCGGGGGATACTAACCCTCGGAAGCCTAATTTTATTTAATAATTATCTACTAGGCTTGTAAGCTTCTAGTTGAATGGATCTTTAGGCGTTGGATTTAAGCTGTCAGGCTTTGATACGAGCTGCGCGTCTCCAGAATCGCTCAATAGTTTTTGCCAAAAAATCGAGAACTTTTTAGTCGGCTTGCCAGAAAACTTACGTCTCCAGGTTTTCTATCGGATGACTAATAACGCCTACGATACGATTTCGGAGCATGAGAAGATTTCTGAAAACTGTGATCCTGCATTTATTCCCATCCGCGAGGCGCGATTAAAGTTTTTAGATCAAAAGATCGAGAACGCGCAATTTTTTGTGCCCGAGATTTATGTCTTTGTGCGAAGCGAAGCCTTGCAGCTTAAAAAGCGTCGTTTTTGGGAAAAACGAGCCGAGTTTGAAGGATTTCCCAAAAAAGAATTTGAAGAACATAAGGCGAAGTTTCAAATTTTAGCGTCGCAAGTGGAAGCCGCCTTACGCTCAAGTCAGCTGCACCCGCACGGTCTATCTCAAGATGAGTGGTATGGCTTATGTTTTTCGTACTTTAATTTTGAGAGATCAGAACTGATCGGTACGCCTAAACTTCGAGATCCATTTACTGGTATTAATCCGTCACTTCCCGCGCAGCTGGCACTCACGGATTTCTCGGTCTCTGAAAAGCATTTAGAATCAGGGAATCTTTTTTATCGGGCGGTAACCCTTGCACTCCTCCCGGAGAATGAAACTTTTCCTTCGATGATTGAGAGTTTAACCAAACTTAACTTTCATTACTGGATCAGTCAGAACATAAAAACTCTGGATCAACGTAAAGAGATCGAAAAGTTAGAGCTTTTACGACGGATCGCAAGCTCCATGGCCTCTGGAAGTCAAAATGTCTCAGATATTGAAAGCGAATCGAAACTTTCAAGCCTTGAGGATATTTTACGAGATGTGATGGCAGGTTCCGAGCGCCTTATCGCCTCTGACGTAAACATTATCTTTTGGGCTGAATCTAGAGACGAGCTTGAGAGAAAAACCGAAGAGATCCTGCAAGCCTTTCGCTCGATGGGTCAGGCCGAAGGGTTAGTAGAAACTTTTGCACTAGAGGATGTGTTCTTTAAAGCAGCGCCATCGGTGTGCGAAGGTTTTCGTCATAAACGAATGAAGACCTCAAATTGTGCACACCTGATGCCGCTCTATGCTCCCCTGGAGAGGCTCTAAAAGCCCGGTTGTTCTTTTAACCAATACCGAAGGAGCGCCGTTTTCTATAGATCCGTTTGCCAATGAACTTCCGAATTGGAACGGGCTTTGTTTTGGCGGTTCGGGAAGTGGAAAGTCCTTTACGATTTCCCAGCTCATGCTTCAGTTCTCAGCACAAGCGGATCGACCCAAGATCGTGTGGATTGATAATGGAGCTTCGAGCGAAAAGTTAATTGAGATCTTAGGGGGAGAGTTTATTGACCTACATTTAAATTCTGGCATTTGCCTTAATATGTTTGATCTTGAAAGTGGGGAATCAAAACCTACATCGAGCAAAATTAAACTGATCCTAGGCTGCCTGGAGCTTATCTTAAAAGATGATGACAAGTTCGGATTACCCAAAAGAGACAAGGGGCTTTTAGAAGAGGCAATTTTTAATTGTTACTCTAAGGCAGGTGGCAAAGTCCCCACCCTCTCTACTCTAAAGCAAACTCTGCGAGAGCATCCCATTAAGGAGATGCAAAAATATGCAGATATTCTTTATTCCTGGACTGGGGATACGGCCTTTGGACGAATGCTTGATGGGGAATCAAACGTTAAACTCTCAAAAGACCTCGTATCTATTGAGATCAAAGGCTTAGAGAACTACCGCGAGCTCAAAGACATTTTTTTACTTCTCCTTACGTCTTACATCAAAGACGAGGCTGCAAGCGATCTCTCTCGCCCGTATTTACTGATCATCGACGAAGCACAACGACTTTTTAAGGGCTCGCCTATGGGAAAAGAATTCGCCATTGATTGCTTTCGGGTTTTTCGTAAGTACAAGGGCGGCATCTGGTGCATCAGCCAGAACTACAAGGATTTTTTATCAGAACCGGAACTGGCGGATTCTCTCATGCCCAACACCACCTTTGTCTTCATTCTAAGACAACGGAAAATCGATTGGGACGATTTTAAAAATACCTTTGATTTTAACGACGCTCAGGTGAGTGCAGTTAAAGGTCTTGATATTGTGAAACGGAAATATTCAGAATTTTTCCTCATGCAGGATGAAAACCAGGCCATCGTGCGAATTGCGGCAGAGCCTTTAAGCTATTGGATCTGTACCACAGACGGAAGCGATAAATCACAGATTGAGGCCTTACGGCTTCAGAATCCCAATAAGTCGCTCATTGAAATTTTAACCGAACTTTCACTTAAGGAGAATTTATAAGAAAAATAAAACAGTGGGTCTTTGTGTCGATGGTGATGGCTGGAAACTTTATTCCACGCCCCGCCTTGGCCTTTACCGATGGCTCAGGGTGGGCGTCAGTGAGTTATCTCATAAAGATTTTAGAAGAAAATTATAAACGCTATAAACAGCTTCAATCCATGATCAATTCTTCGAATAGTTATTATGATTACATCAGGCTCTTAAATGCAGGCCTTGATAACTCCATAGGACTTTTAGATTCTTTACCGATTAAGGATGAGAAATTACTAAATGACATTCATCACTTTAAGCAAGCGGTGGATAAGATCGAGCTTCTTTATGGAAAAATCCCTAAAAGCCCGGAAGAGGCACTTCATTTACTCCATGATCAAACCGTGGCCGAGAGCCTTCGCATGGCGGGGGACTTTAAAAGCTTTTCCGAAATTCAAGAAAGAAACTCTGAAGTCATCGCTGGACAGGCTCGTTTGGCATCGCCTAAAGGAGCGGCACGAATGCAAGCTGAGACCAGCGCGGAGATTCTTCGCACCCTCTCGCAACTCATTCGTCTTAATACGCAAATACTTAAACTTCAGAGTGAGCAAATGGCCATGCAGAACAAGGCTGCAAAAGATGGCGTCTCAAGCTTTCAAAAGATCAATACGGACTTAGGTTCAGGATTTACAAACTTTAAGCCTGAGATGAAGCTCGTGAAATTCTAATGTTTGGATTTTTATCAACTGTTGGTCAGGAGCTACATGCCGAAATGATTCAAGTTTATTGGGTCATGCTTGTGCCTTTTGTAGTGTTTCTCGTGTCGATTGAGATTTTAAAAGATGATAGCCCGAATTTGCGCGATATTTTTAGACGTTTATTTATATCGGTGATTCTGCTTTTAACTTTTCCATGGACTATGAGCGTGATCTCAACCATTGGCGATGCGGTCATTGAAAAAATCGATGGGCTTCAAAAATTATCTGACGTTTTAACAACCTTAGGGCCAAATGCTAAAAATTCTGGCAGCTGGTTTGGTTTACGAGAAACGATCATTTATATTTTTAGCCTCGCTGCCTACCTGATTGCGTATTTGGGATTTTTTGTTGCTACGGCATTGACCCATTTTACATGGACCATTTTATATGTGGCATCACCTCTGATGATCCTCATGTATGTCAGCCGCTACACCGACTACGTCACAAAGAGTCTTTATAAGGGACTGGTGCAAGTCATTGTGTGGAAGTGGCTGTGGAGTTTGTTAGGAGTATTGCTGTTAAAACTGGCTATGCAGCCGCAAGAGTCAGGGCTTGAGGATTATTTGATGTCGATCATTTTAAATCTCTGCATTGGGGTCAGTATACTCTTTATACCGCTTGTGACCAAATCTTTGATTTCTGATGGTTTAAATTCAGTGGCGAGTTCCTTGGCCGCAGTGCCTGCTCTAGCTGCAGGGAGTGCCATTAAAATGGCCGCTGTTAAATATTCCTCAAAAATCACCGGCGCTGCGAAAGGCGCAGCCCTTTTTACCGCGAAGCCCCTCACAAACCCCATCGCGGGACGAATGGAAATGCTTAAGGATCGCACTAAGCCCCGCATTGAAAAGTTTAAAGCCTCGTATGGGTCCGTAGGATTACCTAAAGAAATTTTACAGAAACGAAAACTTAAAAATTGGAGAAAGAAATAATTTATGTTCGATAACAAAGAAAAAAACAGTGTTCCTAACATTTGGGCCGCTCAGGAAAATTTAATGCACTTTTACAGATCACTTTCAGCGGTTTTGGGGTTTGTTATGGTCCTTATGACAGCGTTGATCTTAGCCCTGGTGTTTCGTAATCCTTTAGTGATCGCAAAAAACGTTGAGACACAAGAGTATTATCAAAGTCATCGAGAGAACATAAAAATTGGCAAAAACGAAGTCGAGGTTTTTACAAAAAGGTTTCTAGAAGCTCTTTACGTTTGGGATGGGTTTAATGTGTCAGTGCTTTCAAAAGAAATTGATCCGTTTACGGAAAATGCCCTGGTCGCAAAGATTCTAGAGGCGCAAGCGCAAAAGTACGGCAAAGAGCTTAAGAGTAAGAAAATTTCTCAAGCCATTACTTTTATAAAAGTGAATGTTTTAGATGATCGCGTGGTCTGTGTTTTTGATCGAATTTTAAAAATCGAAGGCATTCCGCTCATTGTTCCCACGGAGGTCACATTTTCGATGATTCAGAAAACTCCGACACGGCTTAATCCCATGGGGATTTACATAGCCGGTATTACCGAACGTGAGGGTGGTCATTAAGACGCGCTTTGTGTTGGTGACTTTTCTTTTGATGATGTTCTCGTCAAGTACCCTTGCTGCGCTTCCCGGTGATAAGCGCACGATTCTCACCTCAGGCGAAAAGGTCTACACTTTGCGTTTTCAGTTGGGGCTCAGCACCGTGCTTGATTTTGGAACAAAGCCTGAAATTGTGATCTGTGGAAATAAGAATTATTTCAATATAGAAAAACTTAAAAATGCGATCACCATTCAGCCTCTAGCAAACTATTCGACAAACCTCACCGTCATCTCTCAAGGGAGACGGTATTTGTTTTACCTCACTCCGGCAGGGAACGCGAGCCCTGACGGGTTTGTGGAAGTCAAATGGGTGAACTCATCTGATGTAAGAGCAATCAGGCCACTAGCAAGCGAATCTCATGAGATTACAAAGAATATTCATCGCAAGGTGAAACTCTCACACGACCTTGAGCTCACCGTCGTTCGAGAAAAATCAATGAAGCAAGGAAATCGGCGAATTTTTGAAATGGAGCTTAAAAATTTAAGTCGTAAAACCTTTTCGACCAATAATCTGGAAGTGGTCGCAGCCTTCGGTGGCGTGCCTCTTAAAAAACAAGTGATGGCCTGGGAGAGTGAGTCTCTAGAGGGAAAGAAAACCCTCCGGGGGCGAATCATTGTCACGGATATGAGTCGTAAGGCCATTAGCCTTATGATCGGCTTTCAAAGGAAAAGCACGAAAGTGCTTTTAAAAAGTGATTAAGGACCTAACCTTTGAGGATTTTTCCTATAAAATAAAATCTTATTTTATTAAAGAGAGCGGCGGAAAGCGTATATTTGACTTAAAAAGTATTGCCATCGTGTTTGGGAGTTTACTTTTATTAATCTCAATCAGTTTAGCATGGCTCGGACCTGGAGCTGATGAGACCTTCTATGCTCAGACAAGTCGGCAAGATGATGTGCTTTCCGACAAACCACCTGTGAGTGGAACTACAACTCCAACCTATACGCTTTTTAACCATGGTCTCAATAAATTAGAAAATGATAAAAGGAGCGAGACGCTAAAGCGGCAGCGAAAAGTATCGATTAAGTATTTTGCATCTCAGCTCATCGAAGTGTCGCCTAATACTCCAAAAGCCATGCGCTCTGGCGCAAAGCTCATTGGTTTTTTAATGACCTCCATTGATACCCGTCATTCCTCCACCGTAAGAGTGCGCCTTCCGCAAGGAGGTGATGCCGGAGGAGTGGAGATCGAACCTGGATCAATCTTAGTGGGTCAATTTAATTACCCAGGCCAGGGCGCTACGGTTCATATGAGTTTTTCACGTCTAGATACCCCCGATGGGGAATCAAAAACGATTTCTGCCGTAGCTCTTGATAGCGGGTCCTACATTGCTGGCATAAAGGGCAAAAACTATAGCGATACGGGTCTTAAGGTTGCTGGACAACTTGGGCTTACGATGTTCTCCGGTATGGCTGACGTGATGACAGAAAAAGAGTCCTTGGGATTTTCCACTAATTCAGTTCAGGCCAAATCCAATATGCAAAATGCACTACTTCAAGGACTCTCACGAGCCGCTCAAGATCAAACCGCGCGCACAGCCTCTGAGCTTAGTAACGCCCAGGAATACGCCGTTATACCCGAAGGAAAAGAAATGATTATAGAACTCTTAGAGGATTATCGATAATGACTAAAAAAGAAGAAGAAAAAGATATCTTAACCCCTACCCTATTATTTCTAGCAAAGGCTGCAAGATTTATCGTCACAGTACTCGTCCATGGCATAATCCGTAAAGGCACTTGGACCAAAAATGTATTTATCTTTTGGATAATATGGTTGGTGTGGAGCGCTCTTATTGTGTTTGGTCCACGTTGGAATCTTCCGATACTGCTTGATGTATTAACTCCGAACTACCTCCCTCAGCTGGGAATTTGGATTTATCGCCATATGTCTAAACCCACGCAGCTCTTGATATTATTTCTTGGAGGATTTTTAGGCTGGTTATTTTTTAGGGGCATAGCCATTTGGATGGAGCGACTCAAGTTTTAAAAAAGCTATTGATCACTTGGGGCTTAAAACATCTACAGGACTTCTCCCTGAAGTTAAAGGAGTCGTGGATCTTGATCACGGAAAAAGGAAAGTTTTAGTGCAAGCCATAGGGATCGATATTGCCAAATTTCAAGAAAAAAAAGGAGCCTTAGAATCAAGCTTTAATAGCATCGTGCAAGATATTCGTATCTCGCACACCAGCCGCCAGGTTTACGAGATCTTCATCTCTGACAAAGAACTCCCGAATCTGGTGCGTTTTGATGAGCATTCGGACCATCTCACCCGCCCCTACACCTTCCTTGTCGGCCAGACCATGGATAAGTTCATCGTGGCTGATCTCTGCGAAATTCATCATATGCTGATCGCCGGAGCGACAGGTGGAGGAAAGAGTGTGTTCTTTAAACAGTGTTTGATCGGTCTTTTGAGAAGCTCTGAGCATCTTCAGCTTTACTTGATCGATCTTAAGCGCGGTGTCGATGTAAAGCCCTTTGAGGTTTTAGATAACGTGGAGATTGCAAAAGATGAGATCTCGGCCCTATCCGTTCTTCAAGTCGTCGTTCAGGAAATGGAAAAACGTTTTCTATTTTTAGAAGAGAAAGGCTTTACAGAAATTAATCCCGAGAGAGATAAGCTAGACCGTATCGTTGTCGCCATTGACGAAGCTTCCGTGCTTTTTACGGTGGAAAAATCATCTAAGGCGACTAAAGCCATTGCACAAAGTGCGAGAGAATTGACAGATAAAATTGCAAAACTGGGTCGTGCGGCCGGGATTCATGTGATCCTAGCCACCCAAAAAGTGGTCAAAGAGACCATTGATACCCGTGTACAGACGAACATCAACGCCAAGATGTGCTTTCGCGTAAATACACTGGCAAGCTCAATGACTGTGCTTGGAAACAAGAAAGCGGCCGATCTTCCCGATGTTAAAGGACGAGGGATTTGGTCTGTGGGGAGTAACGATCTGGTCTTACAAGTTCCAAGACTTAATAACGAGGAATTAATCGAGGAGATATCGGCATTAACAGCAAAGTTTAATGGGGAGAAGACTCCACTGAATCAAGTAATGCTAAAACCCTCATCTCAGTTAAAAGGGAAAAACAAAAAACTTGTCGAAAAAGAAGAAATTTCCAAACAAAACGAAACGGAGGCAAAACCATAGATGACTCTTACTCTTCAAAGTCGGGACCTTGAGATTTTGCAGTTTTTGTTTAAATACCGTGTAGTGACATATGAGCAACTTCGAAGAAAGTTCTTTCCTCAAAGACACAAGTCCATAGCCCATGCGCGCATACTTAAGCTTTGTAAGATTGGTTTTTTAAAACCACTATTTGTCGAATTAAAAGGAAATTCTGTAAAATGCGTAACACTTACTGAAAAAGGATGGGCGAAAATCTCAGATCTCTGGGAGATGGAAATGGATCGTCCCCACTTTAAAAGTGAATCTCCAAGACACGACACAAGGCTCGTGGAAATTCTCTTGAGATTAGAAAAACTTAAAGTTTTTGACAATTTTTTAAGTGAGAATATGCTCCAATCCTCATTAAGCTTTGCACAAGATCCTATCTATAGAGACTTGGTGAATCTACAATGTGATGGAGCTTTACACCTGAAGGATACCGAAGGACAAGGCTATCTCTACGCTCTTGAGTTTGAATGTAGCAGTAAGGCGATAGATCGGTATTTCCAAAAGCTTGGGATGTATTACTCCGCAGGCAACATTGACGGTGTAATTTACATCTGCGCGAATCAAGAAATCATGGATCTTATTACACGAGTCGATGACGAAGTTCGCAGAAATAAAGACACCGTTGTGTATCGAGGACTTGAATCCACTGTATTAGAAAATAAAGAAAAGATATTTCTTAGAGGGACTTCAGGTGAAGGACTGGGGCTCTTCTGATGACTCCCGTCGAGACGTGAAGAAGCTACCGTCTGCCTCACGTCATGACTTTACCCAAATCAGTTGTAAGTCATTGATTTTTCATATTTTGAATAAAGTTTTTTACTGCGGGGTCAGCTATATAGAGTTTTTTGTGAATTGGGGTGAATTTGAGAGGTAGATCGTGTGTTGGGTGCAGATAAGTGTGGCAAGTATTGATAGTTGAATGGACGAGATGGATGTTCTTAATTACAGATACATATGACTAAAGGAGTACATATAACTAATAAATTATTTGTCGGGTTAATCGTAATATTATTTTTAAATGGATGTTCAACATTAAAGGAGTCTTTGATTCTTGGCGCTGGAAGCGGAGTAATCATTGGCGGTGTGATGGGCAATAATTCTGGAGCTGGTGGAAGCGAGAACGCAATTAAGGGAGCTGTTCTTGGCGGAGTTGTGATGGGACTGACGAGTTATCTCTTACATGAATCTTTAGAAAAGCGAGATGCGAATGTTCGGCGTGAGACTTTAATGAATCTTGAGCATTATGACGTCTTAGGAGTTGAAAAAATGAGTCCTGGATTAAGCCTCGGGCGAAGTGGTCGTTGCTTTACCACTAAAGAAGTGGACGGTCGAATCGTTTCTCTCCCCTGCCATTACGTTAATGATTCTGACGAATATGGGATGAATCAGTAATGGCTGAAACATCGCCGAAAGCTAGTAAAGACGCCCTTCGAGTTGCACTGGATAAGCCCGCCACTAACGCCTATCAATTCATGGTGGAGAAGATCAAAGCGCAGAACCCATGTGTAAAGATCTCCCCGTCTCAGTTCGTCAGTTTCTTAGTCGCTGACTTCTATAAAACCTATTTTGAGAAAGATCTTAGTATCCTAGTTGCTGAGTTTTTTGACTCCCAAGGCTACCACGAGGCGGCCATTAAGCGCGCGAAGCGAGACGGTAATTTTGATCAGGTTATGAATGAAACTATGATGAATATAAAAGAAATTAAAAGTAAATGCCGCAGTCATAAACAGAGAAAAAAACGTATAAAGACTGCGGTCAAAACTTGAATTGGAGTCGCCAATAGATAATAATAAATTTGTAAAAGTGGTTGATAACCTAGAGGAAGTTAACCAGTTCTTTGAAAACCGAATCGCAACTGAATTTATGACTACCAGAGCTGCCGCTCAATTTCTTGGAATTTCTGAGAATGCTTTACGAATTAAAGTCTGTCGTGGGTTTATCCCACACTTTAAGTTTGGGAGGCAACTTAGATTCAAGACAATTGATGTTCGCAATTTGTTGCTTAGGAAGGACTAATTATGTCAATTTCTAAGCATTTGAAAAATGGTAAAATGACCTATCAAGTATTTGTCAAAGTCAGAGATAGCTCTGGCAAGCAAGTTTCTTTAAAACGATCAAAGCTTAATTCTGAGAAAGAAGCTAAGCGCGTTGAATTTGAACTCCTTACTCTTCTGCAAGGTCATAAGAGTAAAATCACCTGGGAGAGCTGGGTGAATCGCTGTTTGGAGAGATATAAGGTGGAGTACTTATATTCCACCTATCGAAACTATAAATTAAATCTAGAAAAGTGGATTAACCCCGCTTTAGATAAAAAATTTATCGACGAGATCACTCCGAGCGACATTCACAAGCTGGTGTTTGAGGGTATGGAACCTCTATCAAGTTACTCCCGGCGTGGGATTATAAAGATTGTGAAACGAATCTTCAATCTTGCGCTTGAAGAGGGAATTATTTTAAGAAACCCCGCCCTTGGAATCCGCGTAAGAGTAGCTGAGTCAAATCAAGCGGTGCTTAATAAAAATGAGATTGAGACTTTTTTGGAACAAGCCAAAATTCTTAACCATAGATATTATCACCACTGGACCCTGGCTCTCTTAACTGGAATGCGCTCAGGCGAGCTCCACGCGCTTAAATGGACTGACATTGATTTCGTCACAGGAGTCATTAGCATCACCAAGGCTTGGACAAAGCTTAACGGCCTAGGCAGTACGAAGACCTCGAAGAACCGAGCCTTTCCGATTTCAAAGGAGTGCGCGAAGTTCCTCCATGAGCTTCGAAGTCTCTACCCTAAGGAGGAGTTTGTGCTTCCGAGGGATAAAGAATGGGAGCAGGGCTTAATCGCTGGAGTGACCAAGGATTTTTGTCTTGGAATCGGCATAACGCCGGTGAAGTTTCACGATCTGCGGGCGACCTTTATTACGCAGATGCTGACAAATGGTGTTGCGCTTGCAAAGGTGATGTCGATTGTAGGGCACTCGTCTTTAAAGACCACTCAAGGTTATTTACGCTTAAGCGGTAAAGACGTTGAGGGGGCGACAGAGGAGCTTAAAATCTTTATTCCCGAGACCAAAAGTACGGCCAATGTGCTTGAATTTAAGCGCGGTTTATAAAAAAAGCACATCTGGTAACTTTTGGTCACCGCAAAAAAAATGTACTTGTTAAATTAGGTGTTTAGGATGGTCCTGGGCACCCATCCAATCGCTCGCTCTTGTGAGCGAGCTCCGGATATCCGATGTCGAGATATCTGGATATCAGATATCCTTTCGTTGCCAGTTTGGGGAGTTTTTGATTTCTGAATTCCCCAGCTTATACAAATACGCGCCTAACTGATCCGCTAATTTGACTAAGGCTTCATCTTCAATTTTTAGTAGTTTAATTACGGTCTGACATTCTCTTAACGATGCATAAGCATTTTGAAAAAAATTTCGTTTATCTTTTGCTGTACTCCTCGGTTGGCAGAATTACATTCTTATGCATTATTTTCTCTTAGAAGCGATTCGCTTTTGAAGAGGAGAAAAAGCGGGTATAGCTGGGTCAACGGATGCGAGGAGACTCATGCTACAAAGAATGATCTTGTTACTTTTCATTTCAACACAGGTTCAAGCTCAAAGTTTTTCTACGACAATTGAGGGCTGTGAAGCTCAAGATATGACCAAAGAGCTCAACTCCCTCCCGGAATTCAAAGTAGGAAAAGGCCAGTGGACTGGTCCTCTCCAAAGAATTGGCAACTGGGGATTCCAGGCCGGGGCGATCTTTGATTGCAATGGAACTGCTTGTAAAATTCTGGGGACTCATGATGTTTATCGCGATCAAAAAAAACTCTTAGAATTTGACCGAACCTCAAGTGGTGTATTTAATTTCGATCCGGCCACCGGCAAAACTTTTGGAGATCGTGTCGTTCTTTCTGTAGGCTCTAACAGCGGCGGCATTACCCGACACCTTTTTGGTGATAACGCCAAAAATTTGCGTTCGGCTTTGTCGCAAGATGCACGGCACTTCATCAACAGTCAGGGTCAACCCAGCTTGGTCTTTATGAACTACGCCAATTTAGGAGAAATTGAAATTCGTATTCGTACGGAAATCAAATGTTCCCCCGAAGAATGTATCATCGAGGATGATTTCGCAATTTTCATAGCCTACAACGAGCACAAGCTGTGCCGCGAGAGAAATCAGCTTTTGTTCTAATACTGATTAAGTCACTCAAATAATTGGCCGACAAAGGGAACTAACTATTTCATTTGATAGAACGTAGTGATCTTCGTACCGTAGTTTTTAAATAAAAAAAGAAGTTTGCTGACCCGTCGGCCACTGCTTCCGTAAAATGAGTTCGAGAAATGTCCACAAAGGCCATCCACGACTTTCTTAGAATTCAATCATTGAGTGTTTAACAGTGAGTCGAATTCGGTCACTCTCAACAGATTTTTTCGCCAGCCATTTTTTTTCCGATTTTTATGAATGCCCTTCATCATTAGCGGTATCAGGCAATCTTAAAAGCGAAGATCATTAATCTAATGATTGGAATGGTCTTCTTCTTTTTCGGATGCCACTTTAAACGCCGCTAAGTCATAAGAGACTTCAACGCTCACTCCATCTCTTTTAGCTTTAAGAAGTAGCTTTCCTTCGTTCGGTCGCGCTTCTTTTGATTTACAATGAAAATGCGTCCCACCCATTACAGAGCAAATAAGCTTTACGTCTTTTTTTGCAGACTTAATTGTCGCTTCAAGCGAAGAGTTTTTAACGGTCGGGCTTTCAATATTCCCGTCGAGCAGAAAAATATGGAACGAGCCATCTTTGTCCGCGTTGACTTCCGTATGGACATTTTTTGCCATTTCAATGACGCCGCCGTGCGGGCCCGGCTTTTCTTCACCATGGCCAAAAAGTTGAAAACTTAAAAAACAAATGGCTAAAAATAATGCTTTGTTCACTTTGTCTCCTTATTTAACTGTTATAGACAGGGGTATTGTTTTAAGAACATTCTCATCGATGAATTGTACCCATAAACGAAATTCACCTGCGTGTGGAAATGTAGCATGCAGCATGCCCGTATTGGGCTCGCTGCCCTCCATTGGATGGACATGTATTAGCTCGTTGCCGTTCATCGCTGTGGCAATCACATGAGCAAACGCGCCCAGATATGGAGATAAACTTGGTGTAGTTCCATCTGTTCGTGAAATTGTAAAATCAATCATCACCATCTTGCCAGCTTTAACTTTTGTATTCGCAAGTTTTAATCGTGTTGATCCGTCTTCTCCTAATCTGACATCTCCGAGCGGCGCCATGGGGATTTCTGGCTTCCCGTTTTCGACACTGAGCTCCCTAGAGACTGAAAATTCTTGCCCGTCTTTTGTTTCGCCCTGAGCCCATACCGAGTATTTTCCGTTGACTGGGAGATTCAATTCCACAGCCCATATTTGTCCGTCAAACTCAGGATGCACATGATTAAATTCATTTAAAGATGCATCATAAACGACAAGATGCAATATTTTGGTGTGCGTCTCGACGAGGTTTTTATCGGTAATTATTGCCGACGCTATATCATCGAATAGATGAAACGAATAAATGACTTTTTCCGATGCAGAAACCTTAGACTGAGAAGATTCGATGTTTACACCAGCGAAGGCAATCGCGGAGCAAGCACACGTCAAAATAATACTGAACAGTTTTTTCACAACCCCCCCTATTTGGTTAACAGAAACTTTTCTACGCGTTACGAAAGGTGTCAAGCGTTGGATCTTTAGCCGCACGGCAAATCGTTAAAAATTGACACCGACTTTGTAGGCTGGCGACGGGTCTGCGTATAAAGTGACAAAAAACCGTTTTAATATTTGCTAAAATAATGTGCTTTGCCTGACTCACAGGTTCTTACATTAGGGTTCATAACAAAAGTACACAACTCTCCAAAATCGAGCCCAAAATTACGAACAAGTTCCAAACAGAGACCTCCTCGGTCCCGTTGATTTCTAGAACTGAATCTCAAGTCCTCCACCAAGACTATCGTTTGTTAGCATCAAGCCCGCAGCCCAAGACCATCGAGGCGAGTACATCAAAGAAATTTCTATTTCCGTTTCATGCGCCCCCTCTGTTCGATCCGGGCGCCAAGTGAAATCGACATCTGTGAAAACAGTTTTAGTCCATTGGAACCGCTTATCAACATCTAACCGGAATTTGCCGTCGTGATCGATGAGCCAATTGGTGCGCACGAGAAAAGGAAGCATGTACTCAAATCCAGTAACTGCAAATTCCTTTTCTCCATAACTCACGCCCCCGACGACAACATTAAAGAATCTATTAAACCATCTCCGATAAAATACATCGACCTCATAATCCCAGCTCTTATCAAATGAAAACTGCTTTCGAGCTATGTTTGCCGTTTCTACCCGCGCCTCAAACTGATTCCAAGTTTGTGACCATCGTAAATAAGCCTCTCCATGATTTGAGGATGTCTCAAGCGTTGAATACGAGTACCAATGATCATGCAAATGCGGATCTAATCCTTGCCACTTTGCAATCTCAGGTTTTGGCGTAAATGACGAGTACCTTACTACCCTCGCCATTCCCGTCTTGAGGTGGTAAAGATTGTGACAATGAAGCATCCATTCGCCCGGCTCATTTGCCATAAATTCGATAACTTGCGTTTCATGCGGAGGCACATCGACTGTATGCTTCATCGGAGACCTTTTATCATGTTGATTTATTACTCGAAAGAAATGCCCATGCAAATGGATCGGATGATGCATCATCGTTTGATTCACAAATGTGAAGCGCACAACATCGTTGGTTTTAATTTCAATGTTTCGATCCTGGTGGATGGCTTTTCCGTTGATATACCAAATATAACGGGCCATATCTCCGTCTAGAACGAGTTTTACATCATAAGTAGCTCCGGGTTTTGCGAAGGCTGTTTCAGCCGGCGCTTTTAAATCATTTACCGTCAACGATTCAACTACTTTTCCTCGAATCTCCAATTTAGCGGTTTTAAGACCTTCATGATGTTTATGTGGGTCATGCCCAGGAGAAACTTCTGGTTTTGATTTGTCACCGTAGTTCTTATGGCTATTATGACCTTCCGCCTCCGCTACCTTTACCATGTGACCACCATGTGACCCGTGCTCCATAGTGGCGTATGGATCAGGCATCGACCGATCAGGAGCAAAAACCTTTTCGCCCATACCGATCCAACCAGAAGCAAACCCTGTCCCGTCCTGGGCTGTCGCTCGGAGTTCGAAGTTTTTGTGTTCAGGGACAGTAAAAAGTATATCGTACGTCTCGGCCATACCAATCAAGAATTCTTTCGCTTCTATAGGCTCAACATCAACCCCATCGGCAGAAATAATTTTCAGAGGCGCTTGGCCTAAAGATATATAAAAATAACTGGAAGCGGCGGCATTGATAATACGAATCCTTATCCGCTCTCCAGGGTGCGCCATAAGAAGCTGGGAATCTCGTTTTCCGTTAATTAGAAAAGCATCGTAACCGACATCCGAAAGATCCATCCCACCCATTCGAGTCCATTCGTTATAAAGATAGTTGCCCAGCGAATTTTGCCGAATTGAACCAACGTAGGATCGCATCGTATCTTTCTTGTAGAGATAATAGTCTCCATCCTTTCTTAGATTTTTAAGAATTTGATCGGCATTTTCGTCAGACCAGTCACTGAGAACGACGACGACCTCTTTATCAACTTTAATAGTTTTCTTCTTCGGGTGAATGACAATGCCGCCGTATATACCTTTTTGCTCCTGAACTCCTGTGTGCGAGTGGTACCAGTAAGTTCCATTTTGTCGTAGCTTGAATTTGAACAAATGACTTGTGCCGCTCTTAATGGGTGGCGTATTCACATAAGGAACACCGTCCATGTCAGGTGGTAATAAAATTCCATGCCAATGAATAGACAGCTCTTGATGTGGAATATTATTCGTCACTAAAATTTCCGCATCGTCGCCGTCTGTAAACTCCAATACCGGCGCCGGCATCTTGCCATTAAGCAGGAGAGCAAAATCGATTTCTTTCTTTCCGCTGACATTTATTTTTTGTCGAGTTGCAGTTAGCTCATATCTTACTGTTTTTGCATAAATTTGCGGTGAAACAAAAAAAAGCGAGAATCAGCACGAAAAATTTTCTCATTTAGTAACTCCTAACTTCACAACACGGACTTCTATAGATGGACGCACTTCTAATTCTCCTCAAGACCGTCTAAAATAGGACAATTTGGGCGATCATCGCCGTGACAATTTTTTGCGAGGCGCTTCAATGTCTTCACCATATCCTGAAGTTCGCTTATTTTCCGCTCCATCTCTCTAATATGATTGACAGCTAGATTTTTTACCTCGCTACTTGCGCGCGTTTTATTTCTCCATAAGCTGACAAGCTTTTTAATCTCTTTCATCGAAAAACCAAGCTTTCGAGCGCGTCTTACAAAGGATAGTATATTCACATCAATGTCGGAATAAGTGCGGTAACCAGCTTCCGTTCTTGTTGCCTTTGGAATGATTCCAATAGATTCATAATGGCGAATTAATTTGGCGTTAACACCTGATTTTTTTGCGGCGGCCCCAATATTCATTTTTTCTCCTTTTTCTGACTTGCAGCTTTCCAGCGTCTTAGCAGCAAAGAGTTCGTAACAACACTCACGCTACTAAAAGCCATTGCTCCCCCGGCAATAACCGGACTCAGGTATCCCGCGGCAGCGAGCGGAATACCAATAAGATTGTAAATAAACGCCCAGAATAGATTCTGTTTGATCTTGCGGTACGTGCGTCGGGAGATTTCAATTGAATCTGGAATTAAAAGGGGGTTTCCGCGCATCAGCGTAATGCTTGCTGTGTGCATTGCCACGTCAGCTCCAGTCGCCATCGCTATACCCACATGAGCGGACGTCAAGGCAGGAGCGTCATTGACGCCATCGCCAATCATGGCCACAATTTCTCCCTGAGATTTTAGCTCATCAATGAATCGAGCTTTATCTTGCGGAAGCACACGTGACTTCACTGTATCAATTCCTAATAGTTTTGCGACCTGTTGGGCGCTCCCCTCATTATCGCCCGTGAGCATAACTGTTTTAATTTTGAGTTCATGCAATCGCGAAATTGCTTCGGGTGATGAATCTTTTATCTGATCTCCGAAGGAGATGAGTCCAAGCACCTTCCCTTTGGTAAGGTCCGCGATAAATGAGACCGTGTAGCCGCGATCTTCACTAACTTTCGCGGCATCAGCATAGTCTTTAAAAGAAATATTGTTTTCTTTAAGCAATGCTTCATTACCTACAACAAACTTCTGACCATCCACTTCTCCCTGTAGCCCGCGACCAGGGATGGCTTTTACGTTTTTTGCAGGCGCGAATACTATTTTGTCGTTTTTAGTTTTATTTAACACCGCCCGAGCTAGTGGATGTTCACTACCAGATTGGATTGCAGCCACAAGTCCCAGTACTTTTTTAACATCAGCATCATGAGCTAGAAATTGCACCACTTGCAGCCGTCCTTCAGTCAAAGTGCCGGTCTTGTCAAACGCAACGGTGGTTACTGAGTGAGCAAGCTCCAAAGCCTCTGCGTCCTTTATTAAAATGCCTGCTCGCGCAGCAGCACCTGTACCAACCATAATCGCGGTCGGAGTGGCCAAACCCAAGGCGCAAGGGCAGGCTATGACCAGAACTGCTACTCCATTAATTACAGCGGTCTCCCAATCTCCAGATAATAAACCCCAACCGAATATCGTGCCCAAAGCGATAACTAAAACCGCTGGAACAAAAATCAAACTCACCTTGTCGACGAGTCGCTGAACTGGGGCGCGCCCTGCCTGAGCATCCTCTACGAAGCGCACGATGCGACCCAGAGTTGTCTCAGCACCAAGAGCCGTAGTTTGCACGAGCAAGGTCCCATTGCCATTTATAGACCCACCAATGACCTTTTCCCCCACTGACTTAATAACCAGCAGGCTTTCTCCTGTGATCAGAGATTCATCCACTTCACTTTGTCCCTCTATAATTATCCCATCAACAGGAATCTTTTCCCCAGGTCTAACAAAAACATTATCTTTAACTTGGACCTGAGAAATAGGTATTTCTAAATCTTCACCATGCCTTCTTACCCTGGCGATCTCTGGGCGCAAAGATTGAAGCGCCGATATAGCTGCTGTTGTTTGTTTTTTAGCGCGAAATTCCAGATACTTTCCTAAAAGCACTAATGTAACGATTACGGCAGCTCCCTCAAAGTACAGATGAGCATTTCCATGATGACCAGAACCAAAGAACCAGAGGTAAAGGCTCAGTCCATAGGCCGCTGTTGTCCCGAGAACTACGAGCAGATCCATGTTTGCACTTAAATTTTTAACAGCTCTCCAGCTCCCAACATAAAATCGGCTCCCTAACCAAAATTGAACCGGAGTTGCTAGCACAAACTGAACCCATGCCGGCACCACAAGCTCAATTCCAAAAGGAGCGGTCAGCATCGGTAATACTAAAGGAACAGACAGAAGGGTTGAGAAAATCACGCGCTCTCTGAGGTGTTTCAAATTTGTTGTTTTGTTCACCGTCCACTTCTCATCGTGCTGATGGGCATCGCTCATAGAGGTTTCAGGTTTATTTGATTGTTTTGCTCTGTAACCAGCTTTCTCCACTGCGCGGAACAAATGACTTTTAGAAACCCGTTCATCGAATATGACTTTAGCTTTTTCAGTGGCAAGATTCACCGTAGCCTCTTTAACTCCAGGCGTAGACTTCAGAGCTTTCTCCACTCGAAACACGCACGAAGCGCAGGTAATTCCCTCAATATCAAGGTCGATTTCAGAATGGGATGCTTCCGCGGTTGTTTTTATAAACTCCATTTGTAACTCTTTTTTTTATATAACCTACGCATTCAAGGATAAAGCTTCCAACGACCCGCATCCGCGGATAAAATTCTAATAAATCTCTAGAATTACCGACAGCAGAGGCTGAGCGAAATTTTTACTTTT
>JAIEOS010000057.1 GCA_019750295.1 Bdellovibrionales bacterium
AATGCTACTTTATGTCCCGTTTTTGCTCAAAACGGCCCCATTATTCCACTTTTCTTTGACCCCGGAGCTGATCGGATGTTACTAATTATATTAGGAAATTTGATCCGGAGAAACTATGAATAGCACCAGTTTAACAAGTCATGATATCTCGATCGCTGGTGTTTCACTAAGACTTAAAACTTCACACGACGAGCAAATACTTTCAGAAATCCTTGAGCTGGTGAATAAGCGTATTGACCAGGAAGTGGCAAACCTCTCGCCACAAAAGGCCCTCGTCCTAGCGTGTTTACGTTTAGCTGAAGATCTCTACGTTTTTAGACAGAACACTAGCCAAGAATTGAATCATATTGAAAATCTGGCCAATCGTATTCTCTCCGACCTTCAAATCTCCCATTTATAGTTAATGGAATTTTAAGATTTTATTTAAGGATTTCTTTCCGGACGCTCTCACCGCTCAGACAGCCGCGGGAAGCGGAACTCGGGTTCGAACATCCGGAAAGAAATCCTTAAATAAAATCTTAAAATTCCAAAACGAGTGATAGGGCAGTGCTCGAAGTAGGAATTTTGAAGAGTAAGCAAGAGTTACGGAAATTTTATAAAAACAAGATGGCTGAGGCCGCCTCTCATGAGGACCCCGCGATGCTCAGCCGCTTGAATTCGAATCTTGCTCAATTCTTAAAAAATAAGCGTGGGAACTGGGCGGCCTTTAAGCCGCTGGTGGGTGAACCTGATGTTCATCACGCCATAGAACAGTCTCGCTCGTGCCAATGGGTCTTTCCCCGCGTCAGCGGAGAAACCATCAAATTCTGCCGCCCAACTCACGCCAACGGTTTTGTAAAAGGATTTTTCGGCGTTCAGGAGCCTGATGAATCCTCCAGCGAAGTTCCCTTAGAGGACATTGCTGGAGTCTTGGTTCCTGGATTGGCCTTCGACACCGAAGGGGCTCGATTAGGTCGCGGGAAAGCCTTTTACGACAAGACATTAATGAACTACAGGGGCGAAAGGGTCGGAATTGCGTTTTCATTCCAGGTGGAAGAAGACGGCCTGCCTTTAGAGCCATGGGATATAAAAATGAGCGCTCTGGTGACAGAAAACCAAGTTTACGAGATCGAGCGCCAATTACAGGAGTATTAAATCATGGGAATGGAAATTATTTTTCTAGTTGTTGGATTTGTTGTCGGAGCTGGCTTGTTTGCCGCTTACCGCTTTATGGTCGACAATAAAAAGAAAAAGGGCGCTCAAATGGAAGCGAACCGAATTTTAAATAAAGCACGAAGTGAACTGGCTCGTCTCGAGAAAGAGGGTAAGGACAAAGCCCAAGAGCTTGAGATGAAGATGCGTAAAAATCTCGAGCAAGAAGCTCGTCGTCAAAAAGAGCAGGCGCGAAATCTCGAGCAGAGCCTCGAGAATAAAAATAAAGAGCTGGAGCGCGAAAATAAACGTCGGCAAGAAGACTATGAGCGTAAGATGTTAGAGATTAAGGAAAAGTCGGAGCGGCTTAAAACTCAGGAGACTCGCCTCGACAGCCTTAAAGAAGAGACTCAGCAGAAGCTCACTCAACTGACCCAAAAGCTTGAGTCGGTCGCAACAATTTCGAAAGACGCTGCCAAAGAAGAGCTGCGCAGTTCGCTCAAGCAAGAGGTCGAAGCCGAAGCCGCTAAGATGGTGATGACTGTCGAAGAAGATGCCAAACAACAGGCCGAAGCTAAAGCCAAGCGGATTATTGGTATGGCCATCTCTCGTTTTGCCGGTGAATTTGCAGCGGAACGTACGATCAGTATCATTCCTCTTCCGGATCAAGAGCTCAAAGGTAAGATCATCGGAAAAGAAGGCCGTAACATTCGTGCGATTGAATCTCTCTGCGGGGTGGATTTGATTTTAGATGAGAACCCGGAAGCGGTTGTGATTTCGGGATTTGATCCCGTTCGTCGTGAAGTGGCTCGTCGCTCCATGGAGACTTTGATTACGGATGGTCGAATTCATCCCGGAAGAATCGAAGAAGTGGTCGATAAAACCAAAAAGGAACTTTTCAAATCCATTAAGATGGACGGCGAAAAAGCTTGCTTAGATCTTGGCCTTAACGGCATCAATATGGAAATTCATAAAACATTGGGAAGTTTAAAATACAGAACGTCTTACACGCAGAATAACTACGGCCACTCGATCGAAGTGGGAATGCTCGCAGGCCTTATGGCCGCTGAGATGGGTGCTGATGTAAAGATGGCTCGTCGTGCGGGTTTATTTCATGATTTAGGTAAAGCCATGGATCACAGTATTGAAGGTTCTCATGCGGTGATTGGTGCAGACTTTGCCAAACGTTACGGTGAGCCCGAAGTGGTTTGCCACGCCATCCGCGCGCATCACGAAGACGAAAAGCCACGAACTCTTTTGGCGTATTTAGTTCAAGCCGCAGATGCTTTAAGTAGTGCTCGTCCTGGGGCTCGCAAATCCATGGCCGAAAATTACATCCAACGTCTCGAGGATCTTGAGTCCATCGCCAATAGCTTTGAAGGCGTCGAGCGCACCTTTGCGATTCAAGCCGGTCGTGAGATTCGGGTGATCGTGGACAGTAGTCGTGTGACCGACGAGCAATCGCTGATGCTCAGTCGGGATATTGCCCGCAAGGTGGAGCGCGAAATGAAGTACCCAGGACAAATTAAAATCTCTGTGGTGCGCGAAACGAGAGCTGTAGAACACGCTCGATAATTGAGAGGTCTTTGTGAAAGTAAAATTTTTGCCTCTCAACGTGGAGCACGAGATTGAGTTTAACGAGACCGTGCTTCATCTGGCTCAACGACATGACATCCATATTCAGTCGGTGTGCAAGGGTCTTCCTTCCTGCGCGGAATGTCGGGTGCAGATCAAAGAAGGGGAGCATCACGTGCTCCCGCCTTCGAGCAAAGAAGTGAGTTTGATCGGAACCGCTCATTACATTGATCGCAGTCGCTTATCGTGCCAGTTGCGGTGCTTTGGAGATCTCACCGTTGATGTTTCCGAACAGCTCGAAAAAGAAAAGCGGGCATCGAAACGACCTCAAGGCCGCGCCTCCCGCGCGGATGGAGAAGAGTCGTTTGCGGTGAAGGGGAATATCATCGAGGAGTACGTTCCCGATCCTAATGACTCCATTGAAGTGCAACAGGCCAAACAAAAAGAGTACAATCAAAAAAATCAGCCGCAGAAACAGCAAAATTCGAATCAAAACCGTCAGCAGCAGCAGGCGAGAGGCCAAAATAACCCACAGAATAAGGGACAAAACCGTGATTCTCATCGGGATAGAAATAAGCGCCACGGACAGCAAAATCAGGGCAAGAACGAAAATAACCGCAATAGGAACTCCCAGCAGAACCAAAAAAATTCTCAGAATTCCAAAGGTTTACAAGGCGGTCCTCGCCCGCCATCTCCATCGCAAAAACCCAATGAAAATAAAGGCAACTCGTAGTATACTGGTGTTATGATTCAAGTGACTGATACTGCGGCTCAACAGATCTCCAAACTCAAACAGGAAGACAGCAAACTTCCTCCCGAATCTTTTTTACGGGTGAAAGTGGTGACCGGTGGTTGCTCGGGCATGTCTTATAAGCTCGATTTCGAGACTCAACAGCAGCCCGATGATAAAGTGGTTGAGCACAATGGTGTGAAGCTTGTCATCGATAAAAAAAGCTTCCTTTATTTAGTGGGTATGAATTTGGATTATCAAGGTGGCCTCAACGGCCAAGGATTTGTTTTTAACAATCCTAATGCCACTCGCACTTGCGGGTGTGGCAGCTCTTTCGGCGTTTAATTCGTGCAGCTATTGGTGGGCCGGCGCGGAAGTGCATTCGCCGCGGCACGAACCATTGTCGTGTTTTGATTCGCGCAACGTTCGCAACTTTGTTCTTTATCGATAAATGGCATGCTCGAAGCGAGTTCGGGAGTGCAATGAAGTTGGCACCCAAAAACAGCATCAGCGATATTACTTCTTCCGTTAGCCACGTCCTCGTTGTGAGGAATTCCTAAATTGTGAAGAGCTTCGTGAAAGATCAGTGACGCTGACTCAGTGATCTGTTGAGCCTCACTCAGTTCGGCACGAGCACTGGGAGTTCCTGCCGCAAAGGAAATAGGAGCGCTAGGTACTGGCATGGTGTAGGCCATGATTTTTTGATCTGCTGCCACTCTTGCGTCCGCAGGTATCGGTTGGGAGCACTTGATTAAATTCTTTTGTGTCGAAATATTCTGCAACAGAGTTTGTCCCAGTTGAGGATTCAGGCGGCTCAAGCAAGGAAGAAGGTCATTGGCCACCTTGCGAGTGGCGTGAGAAATAATCACGCGATCGGCAGGATTGCAACTTCGAGAATCAATTCTAAAACCTGCGGGCTCAACCTCTTGAAGAGTCGAAGGGGTTGGAGTGGTGGTGCCTCCAGGTGTAGAGTTGACCGCATCCGAGGCTTGAATCACGGTGTGAATGGGCTCAATTTTTTTATCCTTAAAGAGCCAAAGTCCTTTTTTTAAGGTGTAGTTTTCGGTGATACGATTTTTCGCATCCAAGATGACGATGGTTTTAGAGGTCTCTTCAACCGTTTCGATTTTTAAACCGCGAGCCATAGGAACTTGGTTTACGGTGGCGACTTTCTTGTCATTGACGAATACGGTTTGGGTAAAGCGGTCTTTTCCTGTGTGTTTTGTAATTTCCTTGTAGTTAGGTTGGCGGGTGGGAGTGTAGACGGTTTCGATCAGTCGGCCTTTTTGGAAAGTTCGATGAAGATCTACCACTCCATCACCGTCAATATCGATCGCCGGAACATTCGAATTCATATAGTCAAAAAACGGTGAGTTTTGACCAGCCACCGCCATGTCGACGACAAATAAAACCGAAAGAAAAATGCACTTATTCATTGAACCCCACAGTCCAAATATTCTCATACTCTGGGCGTCTTGAGAATCGAAACTCAAGTTCCTCTTCAAATTCTGAACCGATCGCTCTATCGGAGCGTATATATTCGAGACGATGGAAATCTCTCCATCCGATTGTCTCAATTTGAGAATTTATATCTCCGGTGAAAAACTTAAAGCCCGACCTACGGCCATACAATTCATCATTAAATGAGCCGATAGATCAATGTGCTTAAACTGTTGTTTTTTATAAATCTATTTTTGTTTCCGCCGGCATTTTCGGAAGAGGTGAGTGTGGAATCTGGCGAAGAGTCGCGAGTCGCGCCCACGCTGGATCGACAGTCATTGGTACATGATAGTGCTCAATGTAGAAACGCTCCGGCCACCGCGACAGACGGAGATCTTCAATCCATCGTCGCCTCCGATCTGCAACGGAATATTTTAGCGAGGAGTTATGCGCATATCTTGGAGAGTGCCTATATTCTCAAGTCCCACGGAATTCTTCGACACCAAGATTTGACAAGCTCTCACTCCGCGCTTCAGTCGGTGAAGTCGTCATGTACCAAGTATCCCTTCCAAGCCGAAGTGACCCAGAAAGCTTTGCCGCTGCTCGATGCGCAAACCTCAGTGCCAGTGGCCACAGAGGCCGTTCAGGTGCAGAAACGATATTTAGTGGCCGCGGTCGAGGCTCAGCGCTTGAAGAACATGATCAAAGATAATTATTTTCATGGTCAAGAGCGTGCGAGGATGATGGAGCGTTTAGGTAAAATCATGCAACATTATCCCATGGCGATGGGGGGCTATGCCAATGCGCAAGCGCTCGCCGCTCAAATGGGGACTGGAACAAATTTGCTCAGGGAGCGCGCCACTCATCCAGAGATCGAGAAGTTTTTATTTCCCAATTCTCAAGGTCAGTTTGAAACGGTAAGTCCAACTGCGAATGCCGGAAGCTCCGGCGCCCAACTGCTCAATCGCCTCCTTGGTAGCGAACGTCTCCCTGAGCCAGTACTTCGTGATTTGGGTTCGTCGATGATTCAAGCGTTTCGTCCCGTTCTCACGGCGATGAGTGGACTTTGCCAGTCGAGCCCTTGCCAAACTATAGCCATCAGTCCGACTCCTATTGCGGAAAGTTTAAATCGAATGCCCGCGGCGACAAGACAAACTCATCTCAATGCCGTTTGCCAATGTAAACTCGGAAAAAACCAGTCGATGCTTCCGGATGGAATCACCGAGGCTGCGGGAGTCGGGGCTCTAGGAACCGCCGGTTTATGTTTGTTTTCGGGCGTCGGATGTGGACCAGCCATTGTTTTGGGACTGGTCGCGACATCTTACGCCAACGTGAATGTGTATTCCTCTTTAAATAACATATTAGAGAATCAACGAAGCTCCAACATCGCACGAGACCTTCCCGGTGTAGCTGCCGGAGATGTGGAACAGCTGAGATCTTATCGCGAAGGCATTTATCGCGATCTCGGAATTTCCGCGGCGGTGGGTGTTGCGGGATACGGCGTGCTACGGGGAGCGAATAGTCTCGTGCAAAATCATGGGTCTACGGTGATGAATGCGATTCGGCGTACGACGGGACGACCTTTGCCCGTGCCCGCAGGCCACACCGTTCTTTCTCGACTGGAGGGAGGCACAATCACGCGAAGTGTAGATGCTGACGGTCGACCTGTATACAGCATGGTGACCCCTCAGGGGATCGAAAGGCTTCGAATGGATCAGTCTGGTTTAGCGATTAGTGCTGGTAACGATCAAATTCGCAGAGTGGCTCAGCAGGAGATTGCATCGGGGAATAAGTCGGTTCTGTTTATTGATGTGAATAATTTAGGGAAGGTCAATTATTTTGGTGCAGGCTCACAGGCGGGAGATGCTTACCTCGCGAACGTTGCGAGAACAGTGAATGACGTCGCCGGCGGAAATGCGACAGTTTATCGGTGGGGTGGGGACGAATTTGTCGTAGTTCTCAACACGCAGAATCCGGCGGAGGTTCGTCGTATTTCCCAAGCCATATCCGATAGAGTGTATAATCATCCTGAGACGCGAGAAATTTTTAGAACCGAAAAAGTGGCGGCGGCTCAACGCTATCGCGACATTTCAAGCGCGACGGCTTTTGAACAACTTCCCCAAAACTTCCGCAGCCAACTCTCTATGGAAGAGCAGAGTTTTGCTCAAAGAAATTTTGACCGCTTTCGTGGAATTGTTTTAGAGCGTGAAGGGGAAGCGATTCGTGCAAGTGCCGCTTTGCAGCCCTCAGTTTCGGTCGGGTCCGCCATTCCTGGTGGAAATTTGCAAACTGCCCAGCAGGTCATCGCGGCGGCCGATCAGCAGGCCGGGCGAGTGAAAGTGACTTATAAAAACTTGTTAGGTGAAGACACTTCGAAATATACTCGTCCATCGTACTTGCCCGCCGATGAAACTCGGAGACGTCCACGCTTTTTACGAACTCGACCCGAAGCTTTAGATCCCGCTCAATAGCTAAAAAAATGAGTTATACATACGTGAAAAAAATCCCCTTTTTTGTCTCCCCCCGGATACACTCCAGAGAATTAGCGAAAAGACTTACGAAATAAACGTCTAATTTAAAAAACCGGGAATTTTGTAATAAGGACAGCTGGTCCTTATTACTTTTTGAAGAAAGTTACGACTTACTTTTTATCAGTGGTTTCAGTGGCTTGAGGAGTCTCAGCAGCAGGGTCTACGTAAGCAGGAACATGGGCAAATCCAAAGAAGCGTTCGCCGTCGTAGGTCGGTCCCCAGGCTGTCTGTAAGTTCCAAACGTAAGCAAGATAGAGCACTCCTGTGGAGAGTCGATCGATCAGTAGGATCTTGTTCTTTTCGGCAGCAATGGCGACCGAACGACGTCCGATCTGTTTATCCATTTCTAAAACTTTTGAAATGTGTTTCTGAGAGTCTCGCGCCAGTTCGATCGCGAGTTGGAAAGGCGTTTTTCCTTTGGCGTCTTTTTGAAACTGCGGCCATTTTTGAATTGCCGCTTGATAAACTTCGTTGGTGATCGTGGGATAAAGTTCGTCGACCATGGACTCTTCGAACCAGTGATGAATTCCTTTTTGTCCCGTCGAGCGCCCGTCGTAGTTTTCGGTGACATGAAGGGGCTGAGACAAATCGGCAAAGTAATGACCCATCAGTCCCGCAGTCACGATCCAATCCAGTTGCAGGGCTTGGCGCTCCTCGCGCTTTAGCTTTTTATTGCCCAGTTTTTTGGAAATGTCCTCGAGCTTTTGATGGAATTCTTGAATTCTCCAGAAGGCCCGACCGTCGTTGTTTTTAATCGGAAACTTTTCAAAGAAAGCCTTACGGTCAGGATTCCAGCCGTTTTCGATATTGCGGGATTTGAATTCTTTATCGAACGCTTCGAAATCGATAAAATGCTGAGTCCATTCTTTCTTATAAACTTCGTCGGTGGATTTCCAAACGATATCAGGGGCGTTATTGTAGTAGCCCATGTCGAAGGAGTGATAGATTAAAAATCTCCCGTTAATGGTTTGTTTGGCAAGGAGCTGGGCCGCCAGACTTCCTACCGTTTCGTGACCTCGTTTGCCCCAAGCGAAACAGGCTGTCGAGAAGAGGAGCGAAGTCAAAACAATCCAATATTTCATATCTTTCTCCTATAACAGAGTGGGGTTCTTGCTTAAATCGCGTGTGATGTTTTTCTGGTGAGCTTCGAGAGTGCCTCCACCGATTTCTAAAAGTTTTGCATCTCTCCAGAGGCGTTCCACGACGTATTCGCCCACGTATCCATATCCACCTAAAACTTGAATCGCGCGATCGGCGATATTTTTTGCGGCCGTGGTGGCGAACAATTTGCACCCGTCGGAGTCTAAGCGGCTTCCAGAGCCTTTCAGTTCCATACGTCGGGCCGTATTGTAAACGTAGGTGCGCGCCGCTTGGTATTCCGCGTAGCTTTCGGAAATGTATTTTTGAATTTGCCCAAAGGAATGAAGTGACTTCCCAAAGGCTTGTCTTTCATTGGCGTAGCGACTCATAACATCCACCGAACGACGTGCGATTCCTAAACTCATCGCCGCCAGAGTGACACGTTCAATTTCGAGATTCTTCATCATGTGAGTGGACGAATCTCCGAGCGCGCCAACGAGACGATCGGCACTGATCGAGCAATTATCAAAAACGAGCTCTGCGGTGTTAGACCCCCGCATACCAAGCTTGTCCTTAATTTTTTGGCCCACGGAAAAACCTTTGTCGTTTTTTTCGATAATGAACGTCGAAATTTGTTTTTTGCCTTTGTCATTGCTTCCCGAGCAAGCGTAGAGCCAGACCATGTCGCAAGGAGTTCCGACATCATCAATGCAGCCATTGGTAATCCACATTTTGCGACCATTCACTTTGTAGTGTTCGCCGGTCTTTACCGCTGTTGTTTCCATGCCTAAAACATCGGTCCCGTAGTTAGGCTCGGACATGGCCATAGAGCCGACCAGCTCACCGCTACACAAGCCAGGAAGATATTTTTCTTTTTGTTCCTGGCTGCCGTTCACTGCGAGATTATTGACGCAAAGAATAGCGTGCGCCAAATAGGCCAAACAAAATCCAGGATCAGAATAGGACAGTTCCTCGTGCGCGATGACGGCAGCCACGGCGTCCATTTCTGATCCGCCATATTGTGCGGGAACACAAAGTCCTAAAAGACCGATTTCGCCAAGTTGGCGAAACAAAGGTAAATTAAAATTTTCTTTACGATCGTGTTCCAGAGCCTGAGGCTCCACAGAATCTTTAGTAAAGGCCCTTACGGTTTCCCGCAAAAGTTTGTGTTCTTCCGTTGGATTAAATAAATCAAATTCGTTCCAGTTCATGGGGTACCCCGTTAGAGAGATTAATGACAAAAATCTAACTTGGGAAAGACCTGATTTCAAGGTCCTAATTTTCGAGATATTTATACCAGTGCTCAATGGACTGGATGAGGTATTTCGCGGTCAATTCGTCTCTTTGGGCCGGGGTGAGCTGAGGTGTGTTTCCAAACTTACGAATGTGGTAAAAACACAACGCAGCGGCCACCGAAATATTGAAACTCTGAACGAACCCCTGCATCGGGATAAAGACCCGAGTGTCAGCCAGCTCTAGAAGTTCGGGGGAGGCCCCATCCTTCTCGTTGCCAAATGCAATGGCAAAAGGCACAGAAAAATCCACATTATCGATGGACGTGGCCTGGTCATCGAGATGCGTGACATAAATTTTTTGGCCTTGAGCCTTGAGATGCTCGATACACTGGCGGGTGGCCGACCATTTTCGACTTTCAATCCACTTGTGAGCGCCTTGGGTGACCCGCTTTGATTCTTTAAATTTTTCGCTGAGCTCGATGATATTCAACTGGTGTAGACCAAAAGCCTCCGCGGAACGCATCACGGCGCTGATATTGCCCCGATCATAGATATTTTCCAAAATCACGCTGGCGTTGGGAATTCGATTTTTGACCACGTTCTGAATGCGTGTGAAACGCTCTTCCGTTACATGGGGTTGGAGCCGGCGAACAATTTCATCGAAGGAGAGGAGAATTTTTCTATCGTCCATTTTGGAGTGTAAGTCCCGGGAGTGGAGTTAATAGGGAGGCATATTCTTTTTCTAAAAATGCGGGAAGTTGGAAGCTCGCATAGTGCATGCCCGCCGTGTAATACCTAAAATCGATGGCGGACTGTCGAACTCTTTCCGGTTTGAAATCTCTTAGAGGGCAATACTTTTTAGATGCAAAACTAAATGACCAGTAAGCCCCGGGATAGGTGAGATTAGTGTAGCAGTAAAGATGAGTTTTAGGAAAAACACCTTTTAAGATTTCAAGTAAAGCCCTTTGCATTTTTTGATGATAAAACGGAGATTCGTTCTGGGAAACCACGATTCCGTCGTCGGCTAAACAGCGATGGGCCTGTCTGTAGAAATCTTCGTTGAACAGGGGAGACGCTGGTCCTACGGGGTCGGAGGAGTCGACGATAATGACGTCGAAAGTCTCTTTACAATTTTTGATATAAGCGATTCCGTCTTCGAACAGTAAAGTCAGTTTGGGATTTTCAAGTTCGCAGGCGGTCTCTGGCAGATGGAGCTTGGCCGCCTTGACAACAACCTCATCGATTTCCACCATCACGCATTTTTCCACGGATTTGTGGCGGAGGACTTCGCGAGCGGTGCCACCATCGCCACCACCAATGATCAATACGCGACGAGGATTGGGGTGGACCATCATGGGGACATGAGTGATCATGTCATGATAAATGAACTCGTCCTTCTCCGTGGTCATTACCAGATCATCGTGCGCGAGAAGGCGGCCATGCGTGGCCGTCTGAAAAATTTCGATCTTTTGAAATGCACTGGTTTCTGAAAACAGTTTCGCGCTCACTTTGTAGCGACGACCCATTTCGCTTTCGGCATCGTATTCCTCAAACCATTGTGACATTACAGTTCACTTTCTTGAATGATAAACGCGCCCTCGGTTTCTTCCTGCGGCTTGTAATAGGTCAAGTACTGCGCGTAAAGGCCTGATCGGAGCTTCTGCAAATAGCGGTTCTTAAGAACATACGTGGGAAGATTTACGTCAGGTGTTTTCTCGGTATTAAACAAAACAATATCAAAAGATAAGGGATCAAAAAAATTAACCACATTTTTTGCCCAGTTGGCTTGGTCTTTGGGTGCTATGGCGTTGGTCTCAAAGCTCGTGTAATTTCCCATTTTTTCGGGGGTGACGTGGATGGTGTAATAGTGTCGACCATCAATGGCATTGAGCGAGTAACCACAGGGATCGAAAACATGATCATCGATTTGGCCGCGAACCAACGAGCTAATTTGCGAAAGCTCATGCACGGGCGCTGTGGCCATGGGTAAGTTTTCTTTTTGAAAGAGTTCGATCTTGTTAGTGCGGACCCCATGCATTAAAATTTCCATGGTGTGATCTTGAGTGTTGATCTCTTGCTCTTGATTCGTTGAAAATAAAAATAAGTGATGATCATCTTCAGCGCCAAAGCGCATGGCTTCGCCATCGAACCATTTATTAAGTCGAATCAAATCCTCAAAAAAGTGGCTGGGTTGGTACTGAGGAAAAACTTCGTGCTTACGTTCGTAAAAGAAGGCCTTGATATGTTGAGGTTTAATTTGACTGAGAATCTTTCGCACCGATTGAATTAACTTTGTCCGACCACATGTGATCATAACGACATGGCGGTCATAGACAAAGAGACTCGACTCCGACAGGAGATAAGCGTCCACGTGCTCATTAGAAATCTTGGAGAGAATCTTAGCGCCAGCGGCTCTAACGACATCTTGCCAAAAACTCTCTTTGAGATTGCGTAATAGGGGAGCTGAGTCCTTAAATAGGACTTCAATTTTCTTTTCGGAACCTTCGAAGAACATTGCCGAGAATAAAGCGGAAATCTCCTCTGAAATCAACAGAACGTTTCGGTAAAAAACGGCTTTGAGAGGAGAGAAAAAGAAGTGAATTGTGCAGTGCAATACTCTGGAGCTCTGGTCGAGTGCTCCTCTTCGGCTAAATATTCTTGAAAGCTTCCACAAAGCATTACAATATATTCGTTCATCGGGGGATTCTATCAGTACGACAACCGTGGATTCGTCACCACAAAAGAAGATCGCCATCATTGGCGCCGGCCCAGCGGGTTTAGCTGCGGCTTTTAAGCTCACTCAAGCCGGAGTTGCGGTGGATATTTTTGAATCGAGCGCTCAGGTTGGAGGCTTTTGCCGAACGATTTCTCTTTGGGGTTACAAAGTGGATCTGGGTCCCCATCGTTTTTTTTCCTCGAGCGCAAGAGTCAATCAACTCTGGCAAAACATCATTTCCGACGAGTATCTCTGGGTCAAACGACAAACGCGAATTTTTTACAAACGTCGTTTTTTTGAATATCCTCTTCGCCCTTTGAATACTTTCATTCGTCTCGGAGGCCTCGAAAGTCTTTGGAGTTTATTCAGTTACGTTCAACAAAAGCTCGCCGGCTCCAAGGCACCGCCGGAAAACTTTGAAGACTGGGTCATTGCCAAATTTGGTCGACGTTTGTTTGAAACTTTTTTTAAATCGTATAGCGAAAAACTATGGGGAATCCCGTGCCGACAAATTGATTCGGATTTTGCCGAAAGAAAAATTCGTCAAATGAGTATTTGGCAGCTGATGAAGAAATTTGTGTCTCCCACAAAAACATTCGTGGAATTTTTTGCGTATCCCAAAGCTGGAACCGGTGCGACCTACGAAAAGTTTAAAGAGCGCATCGAGCGGCGAACAGGAACGTTTTACTTTAACGAGCCGGTCACTCAATTGGAAAAAATCGGGGGAGGTTATAGACTTTCCACTCCTCAGCGCATTGCTGATTATTCAGAGGTGATCTCGACGATGCCGATCACTTCTCTTATACGCGCGATCGGAGCACCGCTCTCTTTGATCGAAAAAAGCCAACAGTTGCAATTTAGAAATACGATCCTCGTTTACCTTCTTGTGGAGGGAAAAGATCATTTTCCCGACAATTGGGTTTACGTACATACTCCTGGCGTGGATTTTGGGAGAATTACTAATTTTCGAAATTGGTCTCCCGAGATGTGCACAGCCGGTGAGGACACTGTACTTTGTATCGAGTACTGGTGTGGTTCGCAGGACGGATTATGGACAATGCCGGAAGATGAGTTGATCGCCAAAGCCACCGGCGAAATTATTGTTTCTAAGATTATTCCAGGAATTCGGGTGAAAGACGGTCATGTTCTCCGATTAGCAAAGACCTATCCTGTATTTAAAGTCGGCTATCGTGGAGTGCTCGAAGAGGTGCAAAAATATTTATCAAAGCTCGAATCTCTGATTGTGATTGGGCGCTACGGGGCCTTTCAATACAACAATCAGGATCATAGCTTATTGATGGGTTTAAAAGCTGCCGATCAAATTTTAAGTGGCCAAAAGAAAGAGCTGACAGTTTTTGATGCGACTTACGAGGAAGATCACGCAGCGGAGTTCAAGCACAGTCACGTTTACGATGAGATTTAATCGATTTTATCGGAGCCAATCGTATTAATAGTTCTCGACCAAGCTGAAGTGAGCACGCCGCCGCTTTCGGCGTTTCGACTCACCAGGAGCTTACTGAGGGCTGTCGCCGCGCCGACCGCAATGACGAGCAATAGGACGTATTCAAAGACGATCTGACCCTTTTGGTGTCGACGACTTTGAAAAGACGATGGACGATATTGACCAACACCAGTGATTGCATTACCACTACGGCATGCGATCCTTAAAGGTCCTGCTACTTCCATTGAGTCTGATTTTTGGTCTGTGGTTGCTTTTTGCATTCGTCAGGTCCTCTCAAGATATCTTATCGGGTTCTCTCCTGGAAAACTCAAAAGAGCTCATCGGCCAGAGGCTTGAACTTAAAGAGCTTGCTGACATGCTTCAGGACCAAAGAATAGCCCAGCCCGGGATGTCCTTGTTGTTGGTCTTCTGGTCCACCACTTGTGCTCCTTGCTTAGAGGAACTTCCGCAGTTGAGCGCCAAGCCCGATGTGGTGGTGGTCCCTATTAATACCGATCGAAAGGATTTTCTGGTGGATGCGGAAAGGGTGGCAAAAATTCTCGCCCCTCAGTTTCGTTTTATCAGCGATGCGGAAGGGTATGTCCAAAAGCAATTTAAGATTAAATTTGTCCCGACTCATGTATCCATCGATCCGAGTGGGATTATTCAGGACATTCGGATCGGGAAAACTCGCTAACTAATCTTGGGTGATTTCAAGCGAAACGGACCATGCGTCTCGATTCGAATAAGGGTCGTAGTCGGGGCTGTCCACATCAAGTTCCTCAGGATTTTTTTCGTAGACCGCAGTGGCACCAGTATAAAGAGATTCAAAGCTACCGGTACCTTCCAGAGTGACATCGATTCCTTCGAATGTCGTTACGTCGTAGTTCTTATCGTTTAAATAAACTTTGATATTTTTAAGTCTGTAGTTTGTCGAAGAGCGCGCCTTTATTCCGTCCACCAGGTAGTACATTGTCGATGCAAAAGCATCGGCTATGACTTGAACTTCGATCTGCAAACTGAGATCGGGATTAATATCCCAGGTGAGTACTTGAGGGACGCGAAGTTCAGGGATGAGTTCGAGCGGGGATGTTCCGTCCACATATTTTACTCGATAGGACCCGAGCTCCAGTGTCGAATTGTAGAACTCTATAGTTTTCGGAGGAGTTTTGGTTGCGGCACTGTCACAACTGAGATTATCGAGAGCTGTATCCCAAGCCGCTTTCGCGCTATCTAGACCGGCTTTGAGATTCGCATTGGTATTATAATTGTTGCCGCTGTGGCCACCGCCTAACGACAATTTATTTTTTACGCGATCGGATCCGTAGGCGAGAAAAACTTGGAAAGCTGTTCCCGGATTGGAGTGAGCGAAGAATTTTCCAGAAGCGCCACCTTCGCGGTGGCAATCAATACAATTGTTGTCATTAAAAAACTTGTACATCGATTTTTGGAAGACGGGTTGGATGGTGTTAATGCACCCTAACCCAGCAAGGCTCCCCTTTGTGGTCGCACTTCTAAACTTCCCGCAGTTATGAAACAGCAAGAGAAGAAGAGGAAATATTAAGAAGAGTAAAAACCGCTTTCCGATCATCCTGGTTTAAACCTCGTGAAATAATCGGCCACGGTGGATCCGCTGGGAGTGGCTGCGGTGAGAAGGTCTTTCACCGGCTTTAAAGAAGGTTTAGTGTCCAATAAATTGAGAGCGTTAGCAAAGCTCAAGTAATTGAGAAAAACGGCTGAGGCCATGATCTCCTGGTTGTCCACACTGGCGACAGGGTGATTCGGATTCACTTCGCCATTTCCTGTAAAGTAATTCAGCTGGAAGGAGGCGTTGTCGCCATGACCTTGCATGGTGGGTACTCCGTTGGGATTATACCCGATCATGTAAGACGTTCCTTTTTTGGAAGAATCGTTTTGCCAAGCAATCATAGTGTCCGAGGTCGGTGGCGTGAAGGTCGAGCCATCGGTCGAGATAAAAATAAAAACTTTTTTATTCATTAATCTTGCGGTGGCAAGAATGCGACCGACGATGTCGCCGGCCTCGCGGTCTTTTTCATTGGCGCGTTGTCTTAAGCGGCCTAAGTGATAATCGTAACCACCCAGGTTGATGACCGCAGCTCCAGATAAACCACTCAGACAATTAGAGACGGTGAGTCCCACTTTTTCGACGATAGGATTAAACATCGCGTGCACTCCGGTGAGATTCGGAGCCCAGATCGCTGCGGCTCCTGGAAAGGCATAGCCGGCATCCTTGATGTCTACAATGGAGCCTGTAGTTAAGACATCTACGTTTTTTTGTGTCGAACATTTGATAAGACCTTGGAACACTCTTTGAGTTTCGTGCGACGATGGTGCTCGGGCCAAAGCTTCGACCTGTTTTCGGCTGAGGTCATTGATCGCTTGAAGCAACTTCTGTTGGGTGTTGATTCCGTTAAACGCTAATACGCCCGAAAAACCTAAGCTGTCCTTGAGCGAGCCTGCGTTGACCACATTGAGAAAATTGCTCGAGGGTAAAACAGCACCCATAAAACGACTGCCGGCGCTACTAAACAACTCGTCCGCCGGTGCGATAAAATCGGTGAGCAAATAGGGAAGAACACTTCCTGTGATTCCTGCCGCTTTTAACATTCCCGAGATTTCCTGCTTGTTGGTTGTGGCGTCATCTTGGGATTCGGAGGCAATCGCGCAGAACCCAGCGTTGCCAATAAAATTTTCGAAGGTGCTGGAGCCAGCTAAAATTGCATTGATTCGTCGACGCATCCCCCGAATAAAGTGAGATCCATCGGCCGTATCACTCTCTGGCACTAAAGGCGATTTTTCCCAGAAGGGGGCGCTGTTGGCAAAGAGGAGTTCCGAGCTCGGGAGGGCCCCTACACCCATGGTTTCCCCGTTGATCGGGTTTCCAAAGGCTCCACACTGTAAATAGTTAGCAAACAGAGCCGCACCGCCCGCTAATTGTAAGTGGATAAAGGCGGGATAGGAGGTGGCTGTTCCATCACAAACAACTGGGTCGGCGCCCCAGGCGCTGCTTGAAATCAGCTGAGAGAGAGTGGGGAGAGCTAATGTCGATGCGGCGCCAATCAGTCCATGGGCTAAGAACTCACGTCGCGTTTTTGGAATTTTATGATTTTTGCTCGCCAACTCCAGGAAAAGATCTTTCTCTTCCTGTTGTTTCTTGAGCCGTAAAAATTGTAGGTCTTTTTTTGAAATACTCATAAATTCCTCTTACCTTTTGATCGCCTGGCTACTTGCTAACATTGTTGTACAAAGATAAATGGCGGTATTTTTGGATGTGGATGTGGCCAATGTCGCACTATTATAATATCCGACGGAAGTTAACGAATCGATAATGACATTGATTTCATCGGTTGTTGCGGCTCTTCCCCAACAGCCGTTGGCAAATTTTTGAATCGTCGATTGGATATTAAACGGCTGAGTGTTTGTGGTCCCGCCGATGTTAAAGCCTTGAAAGAAGCGACGTTGATTGGTGTTGAGTTCGTTACTCACAACGTCATCGCAGAGTTCGCCGGCCACTTTAACAAAAGCCATTAGCATGGGTGCCGAAATCGTTTCGGCAGATCCTGTTAGCGAAAAACTACTCATGGCATTGGAAACGGCCAAACGGGTGTCATTGGTGATTTTGTCTTCCGGGAGTTGGAGGCAACTCTTAAAATTCGGAAGAACCTGTCTTTGGGAAATGATGGCGTCCGCCTTTGTCGCGACAACTTTAAAACCACCGGGATCCATAAAAATGTTGGATTTGGGTGTGAGCGCCATAGGGCCTCCGCATCCTATCAATAAAAGACTCAATGCTGTGAGAGTCATTAATGACTTCATCATAAACTCTCCAAAGCTAAACATTCGGGCCGAATAGAAACATCAATAAATAAATCTTTAAGATTATAGCCGCCAAATTCGAAACTGGCGGCGAGTTTATCAATCAGCTGTTGGTTTTCGGCGGTGAGTTCTCTTTTGCACACAGTATTAAAAACTCGTTTCACCCAACACTGGCTGTACCCGCGAGCCTGGGAAATCATTTTGCCGAAATCATTCATTCCACTGCCGGTCATAGGGCCGTCGCCCTCCTCCCAGCCAAACTGGGAAGGATTGATGTAGTTAATCCAGTTGTCGTCTTTGACGGCGTAGCCCGCAGGGAAGGTTTCAGAAGCGCGACGAAACTTTGAAGGAACCTGGCGCTCGTCAGGTGGCACTGCGACGGTTCCACCGCTGGCGGTAGGATCTGTATTGTAAGTCGCATTGTACTTGATGTGCCCTTGCTCTGTCGCCGCATCGGTGATGAGGAAATCAAAGTGGGCGGTGGCGGGACGCATTCCATCCATCGCCGTATGACATCCTTTACATTTGGATTTGTAATCGGCATTGGGAAATCGACCGATCTCTCGGCCCACATGGCTATCGGGATAGGTGGTGTTCGCCCACTCTTTAATCGGAGAGCACATAAAAACTTTAAAGGTGTATTCGATCAGACGGCGATTGGTTCCGGCATTGGCGTGGGCAAACATCCACGCTCGAGTGGTCATTAAACCTGCAGGGTCGGGCTGATTCGTAGCGGTGGTGCTCCCGGGAGAAAACACTCGTTGAGTTTCTTTGAGCAGGACGTTTTTGTAATCCAGATTGCGAGCTTCGAGATCGAGATAGTGTTTATTGGAATTGATAATCGCGTTGTCGGAGTCATCAACTCCAGCTTGCCCTCGGGCCCGATAATAATAATTCCCGGTGAGAAGTTCTGTCGCTGGCAATTCGTCACGGACCACTCCGATGATTGTAGCCACAAAGTCACTGAGAGGTGCCGCGGGGGATAGATCGCGGGTGGACATCGCCGCTGCCATGTCGCGGACGGTGAGAGAGTAAAACTCTTTGGAATCCGTGGCTTTTTCGGCAGCTCTTCGATACTGGCGATTTTTAATATCAGAGGCCATCGCGGTAATTTTTGAGTCGTCAGTACTTAATGTCACTCCGGAAAGTCTTTGATAGAGCATTACGGCCTGTTGCACGGGTGAGCTCAGTGCTGCGGAAGACTCTGAGCTTGTCGAAGTCGATTCATCGGTCGTGTTTGAAGCTCTCGTTGATGAGCTTAAGCTCGTTGGGGCACGGTTTTTATAACCTTTGCTGCAATTTTGAAAGAGAACCAATGCCACCGCGATAGAGGCTACTATACCTATGCGTATTCTACGCTCGCGTTTCATTGAAAATCCCCCTAAGACTACGGACCTTTTATCGGTATAGAATACCTTAAACTTTAGTCCTGAACCTAATATATAAGATGGTTGAGACAGTGTTCGTACCAGTATGATACTAATAACAAATAAACCTGTCAGTTGGATCAGGACTGTGGTCTACTGTTAGAAATTAAAGGGGGGATAATGAAGCGTAATTTACTTTGGGTTTCATTCTCGTGTTTTCTGGTCGTTGTGACTTTAGCTTTCCAAAACTGTAATGCAAAGAAGTTCAATGCTACTGTCGAAAGTAACGTTAATGGTTCCATGGATACCATGGATGCAAATGGTCTTATCGAAGGGGAAGTCATAGTTAGAAGTTGCCAAGAGGAGAACGCCAATTGTCCGAATCGCGTGGTGATTCGTCTCTATGCAGTGGTCGACGGGGATCGCGAGAGAATCAGTCCCGATGCGGAAGCGATTGCGGTAGAGCCAGGTCGCTACACGTTTTCGTACACAATTCCTAGTCAGTATAAATGTAAACAAATTTTGGCCTTTGTCGTAGATCCTATTTCGGGCTCCGAAGTTCAAATTTCTTTAGGCAGCGGATTCATCTATTGGGGTGACGTTTCGACATGCCCTGGCCTTGATGACGATGACGACGATGATGATCCTCCAGGTGGCGGAAACCCGTCCGTATCTATTAATAGCGTGAACACATTAGGTCGTGTTGTAGAATTAAAGGGAAGCTGCAGTCCCAATACCGCGATGACTTTCACTGGTGATTTATTGGCCTCTGCGGGCTTAACTGGATCATGCTCTGGAAATCAATTTAAGTACTGCGGTTTATTAGCCAACCACTTTACGACGAATGTAGTGACTGCCGAAATTCGCTCCAACAGCAACGTCGCTAGAGATAGCGAGACGATCACTCTGAACTCTGCTCCAGTGGCTATCTTAACAGTCGATAACGTTTCTGTGAACGAAGCGATGCACACTTTATCTGTGAACGGTCGTTGTAATGCAGGCGCATTACTATCGCTGAACTTCTATAACGCGGACATCGCAACAAATATTTCTTGCGTCGGTGCCGGAACATGGAGTTATACAGGTAACGTTCTTGTAGCTAATGCTGAGCGTATTCTTAAAGTCACTCAAAGAACGCCGTTCAATGTGACTTCACGAATCTCTGCTCGTCTTAACGCGAGCAATGACAGTGCGGGTGCTAACGAAAACTTAGCGTGCTCGATCAGCAGCACGACAGCTACCGGTGCATTGTGCTCAGGCCAAGCGGGAACGGTCAGTGGTTCTTGCCAACGTGGTCTCCCGGTTTTCATCTCTGTAAACAACAAGTTCCAGACCGTGGCTTTCTGCTCTGATGGTACGGGTTCGGGTGGTACTTTCTCAGTGAGCAACGTGCTCCTAGAAAAGACCGGAATGAACAACGTGATCAAAATCCAACAGACAAACGCTTACGGCAGATCTTGCTCGAGCCAAGTGACGAAGACCAACTTCTAAGCTGAACTGAGTATAAGATGAACTGCGAAAAAGCCACCTTCGGGTGGCTTTTTTATTTTGACCGCCCTGCACCTGACTCCTACACTAATTCCATGTCTTTTTTCGTCTCGTTCCTTCTTTTATTCTCGCAAAATTCTTTGGCGCTAGAAACGAGCTTTGGAGGTGATTTCACCTACGAGAATTTTATTTATGCAGATCGGCTGCCCGCGCCCACACGGACTTACGATCATATTCTTCACCTTAAGCCGCAACTGGATCTTAGCTTTAACAAAATGAGTGCCATGCACTTTAAACCCTTGATTCGAATGAATACATCGACTGAAGAGTCGCCAGAAAAGTTATTTCTTAATGTCCAGGAGGCTTACTGGGAGATTCGTAAAGAAGCATTTCGTGTGCGTTTGGGACAGAATACGTATCACTGGGGAATTCTCGACGGCTACAGCACGATGGATGTCGTTAATGGAAGAGTTTTGTTTAATCCTTTGTTCTCCGAAAAGCGTGGGGCTCCCACCGTCGATCTCCAATACGAAGGCGAAAAGGTAAAAATCCAAGGGCTTTATATCCCGGCGCAGGCCCGAACTTTATTCCCGTCGGCCGATAGCCGGTGGTTGCCGCGAGAGCTGTTAGTGAATGTTTCGTCGCCGTCGGAGACGGTGATACTTCCGCCAACTTTTAATTACTATTATCCCGGCTATGTCGAGTTAGACAACGCTCTTGATCACAACTATGGTGCTCGAATTTCCAGTCGTAGGGGGGATTTTGATGCGGCCCTCATGTATTTCGAGGGGAGTAGTATTACGCCTCAAGTTCGCGCCAACTTTACTGCGGACTTAGTTTCGTTTGATCCTCGTATTTTGCAGGGGAGATCCGACATCGGAATTCTGCCATTGTATTTTCGTCAGCGATCTACGGGTCTCAGTCTAAGTTGGGCGCCTTCGGATATTGTGTTTAAGGCCGAGTCGACGTATATCTCTTCGATTTCGAAGGATTCAACGATTCCGGAATGGTCTTGGCAGAATGCGCTTGGCGTAGAGATGCCTGTCTACGTCGGAGAAACGTCAATGACTTTGATTGCGCAGGTGTATCGAGGGGAGAATAAAGATCCTATTGATAACCTGTTAAGTTCTTCCACACGTCTGTTTGATAATGCTTCGCTTTTGGCAGCTCGAATCTCGTTTGCGACGGATACCAATTTGCTTCTGTCGGCGGTTGTCGATTTTGCTTCGGGGGATAATTACATTCACCTTCGATTGGACCATAAACTGACCCAGTCTCTCCGCGCGGAGATTTCGGCCGACGTCCTTGAAGGTGGCCCGGATTCGCTGATCGGAACTTACGACAAAAACGATCGCGCCAGCATCAAACTCTCTTACCTCTTTTAAGGGGCGGTGAAGATCAGTTGGATCCATTTTTTTGTTGAGAAAAACCTTTGCGGGACCAGTAACTTCTTGTCGTCAATCTTAAGTTGCGGGAGATCGTAAGTCAGTCGGGTGTCCGCCACCGCTTTGGTGATTTCGGATTGAATGGTGCTTAAGCCGATGTAGGTCGATGGATTGTAAGCATCGATGTAAGACGGACTCCAAGTCGGATGCAGTTTCATCTTTGGATCATGGGCGCCGATCACCAGGTTTCCGTCTTCAACCATTAGCCATACATAGGTGTTGAGTGGTGTATTAAAGTTGATATAAGGATAGAGTCTATTCTGGATCGGAGCCCACATTTTCCCAACAATTTGCGCCTTGATTTTAAACCACAAGGCTCCTTCGCTATATCCTGCATGGACCACTTCGGGTTGCCGCTGAGCTGAAAAATCAAATTGAAAAGGGGCGTTGGTTCTAAAATTCATCAAATCGGGCCAGATAAAAAATTGGTAGAATCGATTCGAGAGAAGTTTCATAAATCCGGAGATGTCTTTGCCTAGAAGCCTTTTCTCTAAAAACTTCTCCTGAAAAAGTATTTTATTGAGAGCATCGGTGAACTCATGGGGGACAAGTAGGCCGCTCGAGGTGAAAGGCTTTAGATCCTCGTTTTTCATTTCGACCATTATATTTACTTCGTTCTTTTGAGAGTCCGCAGGGCCGGTTTCGGTCATCAATACTCCGCTCAGGAGAATTTTGCCGTTGGAGGGGTCAAAGTTTATTTTTTCTGGAACTACACTGACGTGAAGTTCGTCTGACAATTTTATAGATTTTGTTTCAAATAAACTTTGATTGAGCGAATCCGTGAGAGAGTTGAATTTATTTTGAAGATGTTGAGCTAAAAGTTTTTTGAGAGATGCTGGCTCCTTGAGGAGCTTTGAGATTTCTCCTTTTAGGATATGCTCGTATCCCACCGGGCCTGTACAAGATCGCACTTGAATCACCCATTCTCCCAGATTCGAAAGGTTGAAATCGTCCATTTTGCTGGCGAGCTGGCCGTTGACGGTATCCACATGAAAACCCCCTTCGAGTTTCATCGCAGAGGTGGAAGTGAGCTGCACCCCATCGCATTGACCTTTGACATGCACATTGACGGTTACGCCCCCAAGAACTTGGGTGATGACGGTGTCGGTAGAGATTCGATCGACGTTAATGGAACTCTTAGTGATATCTAAAACGTAGTCAAAAATTCCAAAGCCTTTCGCCTGAGGTTTAACTTGAGCTTTGTATTCCAACTGCAGAGCTGCGTTGGTGAGCGTCGTCGAGTAAGGTTGGGCCATGATCAACTGTGGAATGATCGTTTGCTCCTTACCGTCGAATTTGTTTTTTAATAGAACATCCGAATATTCCTTAAAGCGAAGTGGAAAATAGAAAGACGTTTTGAGGCGACTTTGCCCAAAGCTTAGCGAGGTCGAAAGAAGGCAACTTGCAAAGAAGAGGATTTGGTATTTCATGGGGTCCTTATCGGTGCCGGACCTTTGGCCTAAAGTATATTCAGAAAAATCCGTAGTAGTAGGGGTAGAAATCAACGAGGAACATCCATTGAAAAAGAATTTGCCAAAATGGTTAAAAATTCCCGGCCACTCGAAAGCTGTGGCGGCCGGCGTATTGTTTCTGTTCGCTTTGTGGAGTGGCTTTATGTTTTACGAGCTCCTCCAGATCAAAACTCACTATTCCATGGATCAATTCCATCCAGATAACCATACGCTGTTAAAGACAGATAAAAAGATCAAGGCGCGATTCCAGATCGTAGATGCGTTGCCTTATCTTATATTGGTCGAAAGTAAAACGCAGAGATCGTGGACAGAGCCTGGGATGCTGTCAGAGCTCACAAAGTTGACACAAAAGATGGCTTCTTTTGACGAAGTTTCCGACATCAAAAGTCTCGCAAATATCGAAACCGCCGTGACCGACGACACCAGCTTCACCGTGGGACGAATTCGAGACATTGCGAGCACTCCCGCCCATCAGAAAAAAATTCTAAAAGATCCGCTCATGGCTCCCCAACTTGTCTCAAATGATGGCAAATTCGCCGCGTTAGTAATCAAAACAAAGAGTCTATCTTTTAAACAACAGTCCACATTCATAAAAAAATTAGAAAAAGTTGTCAGTGAAAAACCAAATTTATTTGCGGGTGAAATTGGTGGACCGTCAGCGATTTCTTCTCAAATTGCCGAACTTTTGAGTGACGAAATTACGATTTATTCCATTTTGTCGCTTCTCATTTCGATTCTGATCTTCTACGTCATGTTCCAAAATATCAGTGTGGTCCTCATCGGTTCTCTTGTGATCCTTTGCTCGAATCTTGCCGCACTGGGCGCGATGTCTCTGTTTGGATTTTCTTTGACCGTACTTTCGAGCACGGTTCCGATACTTGTGACGATTATGGTGGTTTCCATCACGACCCAAACTTTGTCTCGGATCTCAGATTTTCGAAACAAAGTTTTAAAGCGTCACCATTACCTACTTTCTTTACGAGTGATGAAAGAGTTAGTACCACCTCATTTTATCGGGGCGATCACAACAGCCGTCGGTTTTGCCACGTTCGCAAGTTCGGAGATCCCGATTATTCGCGAATACGGGCTGAGCGTGACTGTCGGAATTCTCGTGGGTTGCACGACGACGATCATTTTGTTACCCGCCTTGCTGACATGGCTGCCCGCACCTCAAAAGCGCAAAGAGCTTGTCAATTGGCCCGCGATTTCAAACAAAGTCATTCATTATAGAAAACCGCTTTTCGCCTCGGTGATGGTTTTGGTGGTCGTTTGTGTTGCCATGGGCGGGCAATTGAATTGGTCGACGGTCATTTTTGATGATCTTCCGGAGAGCCATGCCACTCGTCGCGCGACTGAGACGGCACAGATGCAGTTGGGGGGAGTGATCCCGCTCGAGATTTCGGTGGGTCGATCGTCAGCGAAGGAATTTTGGAAAAATCCTAAAAATTTGCAAAAGATGGACAAACTTATCGCTCGCTGGAGAGATTACGAGGGAGTGGGTAGCGTTGTTGGAGTGGCTGACTTCTTAAAAGCGGCCAGCCCTCAACAGACGATTTCTAAAAACAAAAAGTCGATCTCGGAGACCTTTTTTATATACGGGATGGCTGAAGAGAATCCGCTGCAGAACTTTACTGCGGATAACAATAGTTTTGCTCGCATTTCGATTCGCATGCAGGACATTCCCTCCCACGAAAATCAAAGAGTGATTCAACGGATGTTAGATGATGCTCGACGAACTTTCCCAACTCTCAAAGTAGAAGCGACGGGGATGGCGGCGACCCTTCATGCGATGAATGAGGAATTGTCTCGAAGTCTAATTTATGATTTCTATTCGGCTTTGATGTGGATTGTCGTTCTCTTAATGGTGATTCTCCGATCCGTGCGTTGGACCCTCATTGCCGTGATTCCTAATTTGGTACCGACAGCACTGCTTTTGGGAGTCCTCGCTATTTCGCAGACACCCATTAAGCCTGGTGTGGCCATGGTTTTTGCGATCTCTTTGGGAATGGCATTTAACAATACAATTTATATCCTGGATAAACTTAAAAAGATGATCAAAGGCTCAAACGCAAAAACCCTTCCGATTGAGTCTCTCATGGCGGAAGAATTTGGCCCCTGCTTTGTGTCGAGTATCGCGGTTATGGCGGGGTTTGTCGTTTTCTTATTCTCCTACTTTAGTATGAATAAATTGTTTGGAACCTATTTAATGCTATCTGTGGTGACTGGACTGATCGGCGACCTTATTTTACTGCCAACCCTACTAGCTCTTTTCCCAGGTCTCTTGCTTGCGCCGATCAGAGGTGACAGAATACTTTATAAAGTGAGGTCCTTTATGATGTTGCCAGCTGTGCAGAAACTTTCCGTCGCTCTGATAATCGGTGCGTCCATCTTCTTCTTTGCGAAGCCCTCATTGGCGGCAACGCCCAATGACGAGGCCCTAGGGATTCTTAAAAAAGTCGTTAAAAAGCAGTCTTCTCCTTACGAGGAGGCCGAAATTAAAATGATCACTAAAGAGCCCGATGGCTCTTCTAAAGAGAGAAAAATTTTAATCAAACGCAAAAATGATAAAGAAAATAAAGCTCTGGTAAAATTGCTGAGTCCCTCGGACCTCAAAGGCGTCGGTTTCCTTTCGTTAAACACTGGAAGTAAAAGCGAAGAACAATGGCTGTATCTTCCTTCCGAAAAGCGCTCTCGCCGGATTGTTGGATCTAATAAGAAGGGTAAGTTTTTAGATTCGGAATTGAGTTACGAAGATTTTCGCGTTTCGACCTATGACGATTTCGAAAGCAAGATCCTCGAAAAAAACAAAGACACCTACGTGATCGAAAGTACGTCTAAAGAAGATGATGGTGTTTATAACAAGATCAAGACTTGGGTGGATGTTAAAAATTATCGAATTCTTAAGTCGGAGTATTACAGTACTGATGGAAAACTTGTTAAAGAGATGAGCTTTAATAATTACAAGAAGTACAATCAGTTGTGGCGAGCTCAAAATGTTTCGGTCAAGAATATCAAAAAGAACCGGAGCACTACCCTTGAGATCCAAAAGCTTTCGGCGAAAAAAATCAGTGATAACGAGTTTTCTATGAGTGCTCTCGAAGCCGGTTAAACAAAGACAGATTTACGCGCTTCTAATTCCTTATTTAGTTCGATTTGCATATAATCTTGTAAGTCCTCCGCCAGATGGCGCACCAGAGTCTCGTCTTCTAAGTCTTTCAGTGAATGCTCAAGATAAATTGGGGGAAGGAACTTGATTTTCCACTTGGCCGGCAGTGGAATGATATTTAGCGGAAGAGGCAAGATCAATCCGCGAAGATACTTTGATTTAATTTGAGCGAGGTTGATGTGCGTCTCCTCGGCTCCGATCACCAAAGTGGGTATAATTGGAGATTTGGTCTCCACCGCAAGACGAATGAATCCCTTTTTAAAGGGTTGAAGTTTATAGGCCTTGGTGGACGGCTTAAAGTTTCCGTACTCTCCCTCGGGAAATATAATTAAAAGCTTATCGTTGTTTAGAGTCTCTAAGCCGTTTTGTTTATTGGCTTCGATAAAACCCATTTTTTGTGCGGGATAAGCCGTTGTCTGCGTGAGAAACCAAAAGTGATGTGCGAGGACGCGGGGAGTGCGTCGCACTTTCTCAAAAATATGGTGGCATAAAAGAAAAACATCAAATCCAGAGAAGCCCGAGTGATTGGCGGTGATGAGCGCGCGTCCTTTGACGGGAATGTGCTCGAGCCCTTCGACTTCAATCCGAAAATACTTACTCAGCAGATCGCCCAAAAAATGGGGTAAAGCATGGAAGGCCAATTCTTCTTTGCTTAACTGCGCTAGCTCATTTGTTTTTTCGCTGACTTTTTTTAGAATCCATTTCATTCTTTGGGGACTATACTCAAAACGACTGTAAAAAACAGCCGAAAAAATGGGAGCGAAGAGATTATGTCTCAATATATTCTCGCAATTGATCAAGGCACCACGGGTTCCACCGTATCGATAATGAACACCTCCGGGCATGTGGTGGCTAAGGCTGACCAAGATTTCCCCCAAATTTTCCCCCAACCGGGCTGGGTGGAGCACAATCCTGAAGAAATTTGGCAGAGTGTGGTGAAATCTCTCCAGAAGGCACTCACCATCGCGCAAATTCGCGCCTCCTCGATTATTGCGATTGGGGTGACCAATCAGAGAGAGACGGTTCTGGGTTGGGATCGTTCCACGGGTCAACCCATCGGTAACGCGATCGTTTGGCAATGCCGTCGAACCACTGAGGATTGTAAAAAGCTCAAAAAATATGAGAGCAGCATAAGAAAAAAAACAGGGTTAGTACTCGATCCTTACTTTTCAGGAACGAAGATGGCGTGGATGCTTAAAAACATTTCTCGAGCCAGAGCTCTTGCGGATCGAGGACAACTTTGTTTCGGAACGATGGATGCTTATCTCGTTTGGAAATTGACAGGTGGAAAAAGTTTTAAAACGGATCACTCCAATGCGTCCCGCACTATGCTCTACAACCTTAAGACTCAGAGCTACGATCCTGATCTGCTGAAGCTCTTTAAGCTGAAGGAAGAAATGCTTCCCGCCATCGAGGCGTCGAACGGGAGCTTCGGAAAGACGCAAGGGATACCTGGTTTGACAGATGGCATTCCTATTTGTGGGGTGATTGGAGACCAACAGTCCGCCCTGTTTGGACATATCGGTATCTCTGCTGGCGATGCGAAAATTACTTTCGGAACGGGCAGCTTCCTGCTCTTTAATACTGGCACCCAAATCATTCAGTCTAAAAAAGGTTTACTTTCCACGGTGGCATGGAAGCTCAAGGATCAAAAACTCATTTATGCATTAGAGGGTGGTGCCTTTGTGTGTGGAGCCGCAGTTCAATGGCTCCGCGATGGTTTAAAATTCTTCGAGAAGAGTTCCGAAGTTCAGAGCCTAGCGCAGTCCGTGGAGGACACGGGGGGAGTGGAGTTTGTGCCGGCGCTGACGGGATTAGGCGCGCCGTATTGGGAGCCCGAAGCGCGCGGGATCATCACAGGTCTTACTCGTGGAAGCACTCGAGCTCATATTGCTCGAGCGACTTTGGAGGCCATGGCTTTACAAAATGTCGATATTCTCGAGGCGATGAAGCAAGAGGCGAAGATTCGTATGGGTAAAGTCAGAGTGGACGGTGGAGCCACAGAGAATGGTCTGCTCATGCAGTTGCAAGCCGACTATTTGGGAATTCCCGTACAACTTCCAGAAAACATAGAAACCACCAGTGCTGGAGCGGCTCTCATGGCCGGATTAGGGGCAGGGGTATGGAAAAATCTCAAGGATCTTGAAAAAGTAAATCCTGTGGCGAAAACGTTTTCCCCCCATCTCAAGCCCGCAGCAAAAAAGAAGCGATTGGAGAGGTGGCACAAAGCCGTGGGTCTTTCTTTTTCGAAGTGACGCAACCTCGACCCAGGTCGAGGAAAAATTGTTATCGATAATGAAAAATATTTCGACAATTCTTAGGCCGAAGACTTGTCGACCGAACCGTTTCTATTTCCTGCTGGAAAATTCTTAAAAGAGACGCCGTCCAGTATTATTTTATAATGTTTCTCCCGATACTAATACTGTGGAGGAACACATGAAATTTTTCGTATCAATATTAGCCGGACTTCTCTTTACGCTAACAACTGCAGCGTGCAATCACGTCACCCCCAAGCCTGACGCGGTGAACTCGGCGCCAGTTCCTTCGCAGGTTTATGGATTTAAAGTTGTTGAGAAAGATGTTCCTCAGCAGCGAGCCGTGAACTCAAAATCCAAAACTCCCAGCGTACGCAAGGAAAAGTTTGTGGTGATTTCTGAGTGTGTAAATCCAGAAAATTGTGCCAATCCTGCGAAAGAAGCAGTGGTTCCTTATGATCGTTTCATTGCTCAGGTTCAGCAGGAAGTGAAGGCCAATGAGAAGATCGTTGAAAATCACGAGCAGTTTCTTGAAAAAAGCTTAAATGTGTTAAAATCAGAGCAAGAAGTGATGGAGCAAGAGCAAGCTTATTACGAGCGCCAACTTAAACTCTACAGATGGAGCTCATTAAAGCCGGTGGTCGATGGTCATAAGAAGGCTCAAGAGGTTGTCGCTCATGATTTAAGCCTTTTTAAAGCTCGCATTTTAAGAATCGAAGACGAACTTCGCTTTGTGAGACGTAAAAACGGACCTCGTCTTTCCCAAGAGGATTCAGTAATAATGTTGATGGAGATGGCTGCCGCCGGATTCCCTCAGTACAAACCCGAGTTCCACTCTCAAGATAACGTTTGGAAAATGTTTGAGAAGATGGGGAAGCAGTTCACGAGCACTCCTGGCGTTTAAACCTAGGAACCTCAATCGAATTTTGAAGAGCCGTTGCATCAACAACGGCTTTTTTAATTTTGGATTTGTTTTTGAGTTTATTGTTGCCCACTACATCATCTATCAGCAGAGGCACAGCATCCACGACTATCTCGTAGATATACTAATAAATCATTAAGTCCCAGTTCCTTTAAGTTAGGTAACAGTTCCCTTTTTTTGCGGTTTACCGCAAAAAAAGGGAACTGTTACCTAAGAGTTACCTCAGAACAATTCTTCGTCGTTTCGAGGGGGTCGCTTCTTCGATGGGCTCGTGGTGACGATTCCATCGGGAACGAGGTCTCTGATATTGTCGACCCAGTGAATTCGGCAATGCTTTGGAACCTCAAAATTCTTGAGATGTTTCTTATTTGATTTGGGTAAATAGAAAACATCAAAGCCGAGTTTAATGGCCTCTTTAAGGCGGAGGTCAGGGAAAGAGACTCCGCGAACTTCGCCGGTCAGTCCGATCTCTCCAAAGTAGCAGGTGTTGGAGCCGACAGGCTGGTTTTGATCGCTGGAGATGAGAGATGCCGCAATGGCGAGATCCACTGCGGTTTCGGTGATTTTGAGTCCTCCAACCACGTTGATAAACACGTCGTTCTGATAAAGGCGAAGTCCCAAGTGTTTAATGATCACAGCCAGTAACATATGGAGGCGGTTCAAATCCACGCCGATCGATGTTCTTCGTGGTGTTGGGAGAGGAGTCTGCGAGCACAAAGCTTGGACTTCGCAAAGCAAAGGACGACTGCCTTCCACAGAGGCAAACACGGTGGAGCCAATTAAATTCTTACTGCGCTCTTCGAGAAACATTTCCGAAGGGTTCGCCACTTCCTCCATCCCACCGGAGCTCATGGTAAATACGCCGAGCTCATTGGCGGCGCCGAAACGATTTTTGATCGAACGCAAAAGTCGGAATTGATAATTATTGTCCCCCTCGAAGGAGAGCACGCAATCTACCATGTGCTCAAGCACTTTGGGGCCGGCGATGTTGCCTTCTTTGGTGATATGACCGATGAGGAAAACCGAAATGTTTTTACCTTTGGCAATGGACATGAGTTGCCCCGCACACTCTCGCACTTGGGAGACCGTTCCCGGCGCGGATTGGAGCTCTGGAAGGTAAATGGTTTGAATCGAGTCCACAATAACAACGCTAGGTTTTACCTGATCGATTAAAACTTTGATGGCCTCTAAATTATTTTCTGAGGCCACATGCACCGTCTTGTTGCGAAGACCGAGTCGTTGAGCGCGATTGACGGTCTGTTGAACAGACTCTTCTGCCGAAACGTAAAGAACGTTGATATCTTTGTTGCCTAAGCTCGCCGACATTTGCAGCAGCAGGGTGCTTTTTCCGATGCCGGGATCGCCGCCGAGAAGCACGAAACTGCCTTGCACCACACCGCCGCCCAAGACACGATCGAGTTCACCGATGCCGGTCACATGCCGAAACTGATCGGGGCTCAGTGTGGGAGCTGTATCGAGGGTAGAGAGTGCAGAGCCGGACGTGTCCGAACGAGTTTGGATGGACCAACCTCGACCTAGGTCCTGAGGCATGATCTTTTCTTCCACGAAGGAGTTCCATGTTCCGCACTCCGCGCAACGTCCTTGCCACTTGGGACTTTGCGCACCACAACTTTGGCACACATATACAGTTTTGGTCTTATTTTTTTTCATGCTTTCGGGTTAACATTAAAACCGGGGAAATTAAAGCTCATGTTCATCGGAAGAATCGTTTTTTTATCATTTTTATTTGTGCTCTCAGCGGACCGCCTTTACGCGGCGGAAAATGCTGCATCGTGGGAGTTTCTATCGGCAGAAGGCCGATATACGGAAGCGTTTAATCTCCTCAAGGCTCAAAAAGAAAAAGATAATTTTTATCTCGGAGTGACCGCCTTCCATGCGGATCACTGGAAAGACGCTGTCGATTATTTCTCCCAGGCTCTTAAAGAAAACAAAGACATGTCGGATTACATTTATATGTATCGCGGACGCGCCCATTTGGCTCTCAAAGAGAACCAAAAAGCCGTGGACGACTTTAAAAAAGCCGAGACCACCTCCCGCACCGGATTTATGAAGGATCTCAATGTTTTCTATCAAGCGGAAGCTTTGTTGCAACTCAAGCAATGGAAAAAATCAGAGTCGCTTTACAAGAAAGTTCAAAAGAAACTTTCCCGCACCGAATACTATCCTGATGTTTTGTGGGGACAGATTGTTGCCGAAGTGAGTGATGGACGTGCCAATAAAGTTTGTCGAAAAGCGAAAGAGATTTACATCAAATTTCCGTCCTATTCGAAAATTATTGATTGGGGAATTCAACTCAATCAAAACGCAGTGAATGGGAAAAAGCTCAATTGCATCGTGACCTTTGCGGAGCAGAAGCTAAGGCTTCAGCGGTTGTCATGGTCTGGGTTGGCCGACAAAGCTCTGGAAGAAATTAGTTCCTTACAAAAGAAAGCTATGGCAAATCAGCAATTTGAAGTCGATGAGCTGATGGTGAACTATCTTTTGCAAGAGGGCTATGTAGATCAGGCTCAAAAGATTCTCGCCAAGTATACGGAAAGTCGTAAAGGGGATTACGACTACTTAATGCTCCTAGGTAAAGCGTACTCTCGATCGACGGAGCCTCTTAAAGGCGTTGATTATTACTATCAAGCCGCGAAGGCGACAAATAAGTCTTCGCTGTCTTCAGCGGCGCTCTTTCAGTCCGCCTTTCTGAGTTACTTTGTTCAAGATTACTCCGGTGCCCTTTCAAAGTTTAACGAGTACATGGCGAAATATCCTGGCAATAAAACGGTCTCTGATGTTTTGTGGTATTCGGCCTGGATCCAGTATTTGCAAAAAAACTATAAAACCGCAGAGGAAAATTTCACGAGCATTCTCGCCGCCAAAGAGAAGAAGCCACGTCTCTGGACCGAGCACAAGGAAGACAAGATTCGCTATTGGTTAGCGATGAGTATTTACCGTCAAGGAGATCATCCTCGCGCTCTCGCTCGATTTACGGAGCTCACTCATGACGAATCGATCGGTTACTACGCGGTCGCCTCTTATCAACGCATTCGTCAGATCAGTAAGCGGGGAGTAGCAAGTTTACCAGGTGAGAAAGGATCCATTCACGAAAACTGGTGGATGCCAGAAGCCCTTGCGAAAAGTAAATCTAAGGAAGAAGAAGATCTTAAGCCTGCCGTGGATAATTTCGAAGAAAAAGTCGACGCCCTTCTTTCGAATGAAGAGCAAGTGGACGATATTTTATCACTCGATCTTAAAATTGATCCCACGAGATCTCAGCTTCCGGAAGACTTGCGTTCCGTTTATTTCACCAGCGTTGAAAAAACGCTTCAACGGGCCTACCACTTAGTGCGTTTGGGTGAGGACGGATTGGCGTATCGCGAGATTCTCGAGACCGAAGGGCAAAAGTTAACTCGCAGTCAAAAAGAATGGCTCCTGCAGGCTCACCAATCGGTTCGATCGTTTAATCGCTCGGTGGTTTTAGCTGATCACTTTTTTTCGGAAGAGGGACAAAAGCTGGGTCTATCTCACGGTGCAATTTATTGGCAGAATGTTTATCCCAAAGCTTTTGATAATGTCGTCAGCCAGTATTCCAAGCGCACTAAAGTTCCTTCCGAGTTTATCTGGAGTATTATGCGCGCCGAAACGATATATCGACCAGATGCGATCTCGCCGGTGGGGGCTCGCGGATTGATGCAGATCATGCCTAAGACCGGCCGTAAGATCGCCTCCTTACAGGGTGAAGACGTGGATACGAACTCCTTAGTTCGTCCTTATGTTTCGATTCGCTTGGGATCTTACTATCTTCAACGTGTGCTGAAAAAGTTTAAGGGAAATTTGGCTTTAGCCGCTGCGGCCTATAACGGAGGACCTCACCGCGTTCACGCTTGGATTAATTTATTTGGCCGACTGGATCTGGACGAATTTATCGAGCATATTCCTTACCAGGAAACTCGGAACTACGTTAAAAAAGTTTCCAAGTACTATGCGATTTATAATTTGATTTATAACCAGAACTCCGAAGCCATGCGTTCTCTCACCAATCCGATTGGTTTTCAGCTCGAGGGTACGGTGCCGACGATGGAAACCTGGGAGAAGATTTAACTCGATCAAGTTTTTGCTGTCTCACTTTGAGAACCCTCTCAATCTTAGTCTAGAAGCTGCCGACAAGTGATTAGCTTATTAAAGCGGGATTCAAGACAGTGAAAAAATGCATTTTAATTTTAGTGATGTGGACCTCTTTGATTGCGAATTCCGCCCGAGCTGAAATCTGTGCGAAAAACTTTTCGGATCTCGACAAAACAGAGAATTTAAAGTCGCTCAAAGTGATCATCCCTCAAGAAGGAAAACGGGGCTTCGTCAATAAAACCTCCGGATCCTATTTTTGGCTCGAAGTCGTGGGTGATAGCCTCGAAATTACATTTTTTACGACGGGACTTTTAGATCTCTACGGCATTCGCCGTCAGGGTAAAATTGAATTTTGTGATACCGGAAAATCCATACAAGCCCGAGGAATCCAACGCAATGTGGATCTGGTTCTCAAAGGAATGCATTTTCAGTTTGGTGGAGGCACTGCCCGTGAATCTTTCACTGCTGGACCTATGCCCGAGGCCCTGCGCCGAATTCACGACGTCGAAAGTCCCGCTGAGAATCCTAGTGAAACACCTCTAAAGCCTTCCGTCGCTCCTGCAAAATTGGCATCGGAACTCAGCCCGTAGCGTTTCAAAACAGGTCCACCCCGTCAGTCCAAGTCGAAAATAGTGTTTTGTCTGGAATCGAGACTCTTTTACTAACAAACGAGGGGTCCTGGCTCAATATTTTCACGATTTATGACGATAAGTGAAGTGTTTGGAATTCATAGGTATTCGCGAATTATTGAAAGACAAGGGCCAGTGAAAAAACGAAATCGTTTTTACATTTTAAATTTATTATTTGTAGCCTATTTTTTTTTCGACGGATTTGGTGCAGGCTCAGCTGGTGCCGGGATCATTTGTTTATCAAGGTCAAATTACAAAATCAGGGGGGCTACCTTTGGAAGCCAATCCGGTGATTTTTAATGTTCGGATTTATTCAGCGGTGAATGATTGTCTCCTTTACGAAGAGCAACACTCCGTGAATATGTTGGGGAGTGAAGGAATCTTTGCGCTCAATGTGGGTGCAGGAATTCGCTCCGGAGCCGATTACGACGACACATCAAATCTGGTTCAAGTTTTTCAGAACGGGATTAATTTTACGGGAATCACCAGCTGTGCGTCGGGTTCAAGCTATAATGCTTTAACAGGTCACACACGCAAAGTGAGGATTAGCTATAACGATGGCTCTGGCCTTGTCACGTTAGCGCAAGACTTTCACATTCAAACAGTCCCTTACGCTTGGTATGCGAATAGTCTTCAAGGTTTATCCGCAGCGAACTTTGTTCAAATCAACCCTGGACAAAATGTCACGCAGGCCAATTTAGAGAACCTTTTTGCCGGAACAAACTATAATACGCTTTACAATTTAGCCTCCGGAACTTCCACGGCACCGCTTTCGATGAACAATCAACAAATTAAAAATTTAGCGGACCCGAGTTTAGCTCAAGATGCGGCCACTAAGAATTATACCGACACGCGAGTCGCGGGAAGTTTAGTGAATCTCTCAGGTGTGGGTGCCGGAGTCGGTGACGGTCGGGTCTTGGCGTGGAATGCGTCCCTCAACCAGTGGGAGGCCATTACTCCTTCGTCCATAACGGATGCGACAAAACTTCCGCTCGCTGGTGGAACAATGACCGGGAACATCAACATGAACGGTCAACAGGTTTTAAATTCCGGCCACATCACATTACAAAATTTATCGACGATAACGTTAGGGAAATTTACGAGCGCTCAAGAAACCACTTTGGTGGGTACATTGGGTGTAGGGAATAAGGGCGCGACTTGGTACAACAGCACCACTGATCGATTGATGTATTGGGATGGAGATAGTGCTGAGTCCGTCGGAAACAGTGTGAGCGTCGATAATATTACAAGCGCTGCATTACAGTACTTTAGCTACATGCCCGCAGGCACCGAGTGTCTGTCGGGGGAAGTTCTTAAGTGGGATGCCATCAACGACCGCTGGCTCTGCGGTGCGGATTCGGTCGGCGTCACGGCGCACAGTGGGCTCACAGGGTTAAATGCCGACGACCATCTCCAATATGTACTATTGGCCGGGCGCGCCGGTGGACAAAGTCTTCGCGGGGGCACTGCTGCGAATAATACTTTAACTCTCGAATCCACGAGCGATGCAACGAAGGGTCCAGTGTTGATTCAACCCACGGCGGGAAATGTCGGTATCGGAACGACCAATCCTTTAGCCACCTTACACGTTGAGGGTACCGTTCGCGCACAACAGGTTTGCGATGAGTTGGGTGCGAACTGTAAAGATATCTCCACAGGTTGGGGAGCGGGTGGAGATATTGATGGAATTGTGACCGCTGCAGGTTCGGCCTTGAGCGGAGGAGCTCTGAGTGGAACCGCCACATTGGCCGTCGTTACCGATGGGACAACGATAGAAACGAATGGCTCTAACCAGCTCCAAGTGAGAGACGGCGGAGTCTCTTTGGTGAAACTGGCTGCGGATTCGGTGGATAGTTCCAAAATCGTGAATGACAGTATAATGAATGCGGATATTAACTCCGCAGCGGCCATCGCATGGAGTAAAATAAATAAGACTGGCGCCGCCCCTGGAGACGTTGGTGCAGCGAGCGTGTCTCGATCGATCAATACGAACTTGGGGTCGGGATTAAGTGGGGGAGGGGATCTCTCCGCGGATCGAAACATTAGTCTTAATGTCGATAACTCCACCGTGGAGATTGCCACCAACACCTTGCGCGTGCGCGATGGTGGAATTACAAACGCAAAGATCACTTCTATCAGTGTTTCGAAAATTTCTTCAGCGGCGGCGGAGTATTTTTCCTACATGCCTGCGGGAACCGAATGTACAAATAATTATACATTGATTTGGGATTCGACGTTAGATCGTTGGATATGCGGAGCTCTTCCCACGACATTAAGTAATATCGCAGATGCAGATAACGATACAAAAATTCAAGTGGAAGAAAGTGCCGATGAAGATCGCATTCGTTTCGACACTGCAGGCACTGAGCGGATGATCATTGATGCGGTTGGGAATGTCGGAGTTGGTACGAACAATCCTGGTTACAAATTGGACGTGAATGGTCAAATGAATGCCACGCAAGTCTGTGTCGCTGGAGACTGCCGATCGTCTTGGCCAGCTGCGGGCTCTGGGAACGCAGTGCCGCTGGTGACTAAGATTTCCGCCAGTGATTTGCCTGCGGGCAGTTTTACTGCGCTTGTGAACTTTACTCCCGATTTCAATTCGGCCGTGATTAATAATCTAGGTGGGGCGAATCTTGCGGCCAATCGCGTGGATATTCCATCGGATGGCATTTATTCATTGATTGCAACGGCCTACTACTGTCCTCAGACGAGTCACTACACCTCCACGGCCATCCTCATCGACGGCGGGGCAACTTTCTTAGCGGGAAGCCCTGTGGCCAGTGGATGTCGAACGGATCATGTGAGTGCAGTGATCAGTTTAACCGCTGGGCAGAACGTCTCGATGACACTTTTCGACTCCGTCAATGGGCCCACGGCCGGTATTGGAAATATCTCATTAAGTGTGGTGAAGCTGAACTCCTTGGGGACCAGCGTTCTTGCGGATCTTGATGGGGATACTAAACTAGAAGTGGAACGCAGTGCTGATGACGACACTCTTCGCATGGCCACGGCGGGATCGGATCGATTGACGATATTGCCCACCGGAGACGTGGGAATCGGAACGAATGCTCCATCCACCTTACTAGATATCGCCGGCGCGGTGACGTCTCGACCCACGGGAACGGGTGCGGGACAGACGGGTCAATTCGTCATGCGCGAATTAGCGGCCGGTGGCACAAACACCTATACTCTAAAAGCCCCCGACTCTCTCAGTGCGGATCGCTTTTTAGTGTTCCCAGATTCGAATGGCGCTAATGGAAACGTTCTCTCCACCAACGGAGCCGGTTTATTAAGTTGGGTCTCGCCCTCGGCGGCCACCAGTGTTTCCGCGGTGGCGGGGAACGCAACGACTCCATCGATTCACTTTTCAACAGATCCCGACACGGGTTTTTTCAACTCGGCCACCAACACCATTGGAATTTCGGCAGGAACCAATCACGTCGTCGATATCTCGACAACGGAACTCAAAGGAACTGCGGTAGGTGCGGCATCGATTTATTTGGGAGCCCCCGGCGCCGGAAATCCAGCCTACTCTTTTAATGGAGACACCGATACGGGTTGGTTTAGTCCTGCAGCCGATACGTTAGCCGCATCCACCAATGGAACAGAGAAAATTCGAATCACATCGACGGGGAATATCGGGATTGGTTCCACAAACCCCGCATCCGCGCTCACAGTGATGAATAACAATAGTGGCGATGATGGTAAAGATGATGTTTCCGTGATTTCCTTCGGAAATACTTCCCCAGGGTTTATCACAAGTCGGGCTCGTGGAACAGTTTCGGTTCCCACGGCCGTGCAATCGGGTGATGTCATCTCTACCCTTTTTGGTTTTGGATTTAATGGATCAGGTTATCTTGGAGCTGGCGGGATTTCCGTCAACGCAGAAAACAATTGGACAACAATCGCCGCGACCAACAATTCCAATCTCATTTTCTCAACGTCCGCGGCGGGAGTCGCTCTCGAAAAGATGCGAATTACCTCTACTGGTAATCTCGGGATTGGGACAACGAATCCGACAGCGAATCTGGATTTGAGGGCGCACACTCCGGAAATCAGAGTCACGGACACCAA
>JAIEOS010000058.1 GCA_019750295.1 Bdellovibrionales bacterium
GTGCGCGAAGGATAGGTGGTGAGGTTATCTCCCATATCTTTAAGTACACTGGCGAACAATAAATAGGTCGGCATATCGATCAGATTAAAAATGTTTTTTGCCGAATTAAAATCACCGACCACGATCAAAGATTTATCTTTAAGATTCACATCTTTCTGCAGTTCGAACATATGGAGTTCGGCTTGCTCATAATTGAGGTTATCCTTACCGGGAGCTTTGGAGATGAGCTCCGATTTCGACATTTTCCCCCACGGATTGTAAAAGTGGAGAGGATTTAAAAAATACTCCCCCTTTGGATCGGCAATTTTAAGTAATATGTAAGTTCGAGAAGCTTCTTTCACTTCTTTTTCGTTTTTCCCGGTCTTAAGTATCTGCGAGCGGACAAGACTTAAGGGATTTTTGGAATAAACGATAATTCCATTATTGACTTGTTTGTAGGGGTTATTTTTTGTGAGGTGAAATTTGTGAGGATACTTTGTGGCAATGAGTTGGCTCGTCTTTTGGGGCATTCGCCCAGGGCAATGCTCGCCTAAAACGATGACGTCCGGTGCGCCTTGAGATGTCGCGAGAGTTTCGATGTTTTTATAAAGAGAGTCTTCTTCTTTGAGCTCTTTGATGAGTTTAAGATTCATTAATCCGCAACCGATGTTCCACCAAAACAGTTTCCGACCCTCCGTCCGTTCAAAGACGGTTTTTTGTTGCGAACTTAAATTTGAATCTAAAATCAATGTTTGAGATTGAGCGATGGCAATGTGAATAAAAAGTAAAAAGAAATTCATGGCTTATTGTACTCGAGATTCGTCAGAGATCTCAAATCGACCGGGGCGATTTGGAAAAATTTCTTGGGGTCTCGTCTCTCAAGTCAAATATATCGATTTTGATAACTCTTCGAATTGACTCTTGTAAAAAACCCATTCTATCCTGTCATCATGAAGATACCTGCTTTTTCAGTTTTGTTCGTTCTAATTCTTTCAAGTCTTCCGTGTTGGGCTGACGATTCTTGCGCATTTTATGTCCAGCATCACTTTGTCCAGTATAGCGATGTGAATAGAGCATTGGCCTCAGAGATTGATACTCTATTGATTCAATGGAAAGATGATAAGCCTTTGTCGCATAAAATTCTTGATGACGGCATTCGTAAAAAACGGAAACGGAAGCAGAAAATGGTTCCTTGTAAATCACGGCGTTTTGTAGCGGCAGAGCCCTCGTCTTTAAATGGAAAATGGTCACAGGCGGGTTCATCGGTGCTTTACATGATCACTTGGCTGATGCCCCAAAAACCGAACCAGCGGCGGATTCAATTTGAACTTTTTGTCAAAGAACATCCCACGGCACGCCGGATCTGGGTCGAAGGCCCGATCGATTACGAACTTCCAGAACCCACACCCGAGTCCAAAGCTCAGTGGGTCGAAATGATTTCCAAAGCCATTATTCATCGAAGTTTATCTCAAGGCTCCTAACGACAACTTCATTCTGCTCGCACTTAGCGCTCGGTTATGATAGCGTGAGCCCAACGAGGTGAATGATGTTTTTAATCTATCCAATGACAGTGATGGTTTTTTATATTTTTGCGATTGGTATTTGTACTTTTCGCACTCGCGCTAAAGCCGTACGAAGTGGAAAGCTTAAGTTGGGGTATTATCGAACTATGGATGCGGTGACTTATCCGCCTCCGGAAGAAGTGGTCAAATTCTCTCGACATTATGACAATATGTTTGAGCTGCCGATGTTATTCTTTGTGACGTGTTTGGTTTGTATGCAGTTTCAAATTAATGACACCGTTGTGACTCTTGCCGGTTGGGGATTTGTGTTTTCGAGATTTCTGCACAGCTACTTTCATCTGGGGTCAAATAACGTCATCCGTAGGGCCCAGGCGTTTGGCTTGGGCTGGCTTTTTGTTCTTATCATGTGGGTGATGATTTTTGTGAGCCGAGTGTTTGTGTTTTAATTGACGGTTTGAACAAGAATTTCCGGATCGTGCTTTAAAGAGCAGTGTGCGAAATGTTTCATGAGCGAGGCCATAGAACCCGGCGCTGACTTGTCTCCAAGAAGTGGAGACGGGAAATCCCTTTGAGTTTCCGCAAAAAGATTCACTTGAGTTGTTGGATGCGCGCCGCTGATTGCGTAACTGCGTGGGCCATCGTCCGCACGGGTTGAGATGATGGATCTAGTGATCGCTTTGGATTTATCTCCCAATTTCGAGAACGAGGCAAAGTCTTCGGCCTCGATACCTTTTAATTTTATTTGCGCCTGAGTTTCTTCGGGGCAACTCACATGAGCTAAAATCATCACCGGTTGGACTTTCTTTTGTTCCTCATCGGGTGAGGCCACGAATTTTCTGGGATACTGAAGACTTAGATGTTCCCGTGATTTTATTTTTTCAAGTTCCACTTCCTCTTCAGCAGATTCGGTATCAAAGTTATCAGTTTGAGGATCCACTTCATTCGAAGTCAGTGTCAGTTGGTTCAGCTGGTTGGCTATCTTATACTGTAGAAAGTGATTGAGATGGGTATAATCGGTATTGAGAATCGTCACTTGCTGTTTTATAAAATCAGATAGCGAGTCTCTCAGAGAATCGAGGGGTAGAGCAATGCGGATGATCGCCGAAGTTCTATCCTGAGAGACTTTTGCATTCTCTTGCGCGACGGAATAAATTTTGTCGGTGGCGCTCCCGGGGGCTGTTCTCATTTTTTCTATAAATTCAGAGTATGCGGATGCGGCTTCCTGCGCCACCGACTCATCAGTGAATTTAGAATCGACGTCAATTTCAATAGTATCGGTGAGTGCAGCTTTAACTCTAACTGTTTTTAGGGCGCTCAGGAGTGGGCCTGCGATCATCTTATACACGCCAGGAACCACGTTAAATAGATTTTCGAAGTTGAGGTAGGCCGAAAGAATGTAATTCGTGTCGAGAGACTCTGGAGGCACTTCGAGCGGCTTCGAAAGGTGATCGACCATTTTTGCAAGAATCTCGGAGCTGGTCGACCACAATAAGCTCTTGCGACCGATAACAGTGAGATGCATCGATAGGTTCTGGTAATCCAAGTGGGTCAATTTAAAAGAAGGAACGCCGCTAATATAGATTTTTTCGATCTGAGTTTTATTTATTTCCTCTTGGAGGATTCGCTTTTGAGCCGCCGTAAGGCGGGGTGATTCTTCGATCGCTCGCTTCAAATAGGACGTTGGATTCGCGAAAAGATATCCTAAAAGCGGGAGTTCAATGGGTTGACTTGCTCCTAAGGTTCCAAAAGCAAATATGACTTTGCCAAGATCTTTTTTGATTTGAAAATTTAAAAGATTGATTTGTGCAAGACCATCGGGTTGCAATCCCAGTCCTAATGAGAAGGAAATCGCTTGGTCGTTGGCCGATTGTTTGAATTCGTCACTGTAAATCTTATCGATGAGAGTTTCCGAGCCGCTCAATGGGCTCGGGTTATCAATTTCCAATTTTGTGTAAATTTCATCGATCTGTTTTTGAAGGGCGACGAGGTTGTCACTTTCTTTTTTAATCTTTTCGAAGGCGACCAAAAGATGATCTAAGTTTTCTCGCATCGGACTTTTCGAAGTGATGTAAAGTAAAGCATCATCGGATTGGTGAAAGGCTTGGGCGACATCGGGTGTGGGGATGAGGCCGTAATGCCATAGTGCAAATTTCAACATCGCGCGACTTTGCCGATGGGCAAGCGCGGCTAAAATCAGAAGTAAAAAAAACACAGAGATAACGATTGATGTTTTTTTAAGCTTCAAGATTTACCCCTGTTATAAATGAACTCTAATTAAATCTTAAATTGCCGAGATTGAAATACAAGAAAATAATAAAGAGTTACGAGGATTTTCGAAGGTCACGCGGAGGATGATTTTCGACTCTTTCGATCTTCACTGCAGGCACACCCCCCCAAGTTTCACCCTCGGGAATAACGGTTTTCGGAAGGACAACAGAGTGAGGAAGGATTTTTGCGTTTGCGCCAATCACCGCGCCTCCCATGATAGAGGCTTTTAATCCGATCGTACAGCCATCACCAATTTTAACGGGAGCGATCACCAGAAGGCCCGCCTGCCCATAGTGAGCAACGATGGTCACCGAGCCACCGAGAGTTACTTTCTGGCCGAGTTCGATCAATGAAGGGTCCGAAAGCCATGTGGTATTGATGGTCGTTCCTTTTCCAATCTTCATTCCCATCATGCGATAAAACAAAATGCTTAGAGGTGAGGGAGTTATCATTTCTAAAAAGGTAAATCTTGGGATGTAGGTGAGGGCATTGTGCAAAAACCATTTGAAGGCCTCTGCGGAATAGTATGGGCCTCTCCAGGGTTTAAGGTTTCCACGAATTAAAAAGTTAACAAGAGGGCAAAGAAATACCAGAGAGAATCCGTAGAGAAGGTAACCAAAAGCGAAGGATAAGGCGTAGGTTAGATTCTGAATCCACGTGGGTTGTTGGCTGACCAATTCGGCCGTAAACCGAAAGAAACTGACGCCGGGAGCGATGCAAAGGCCAACAATGGCGCAGCCCACACTGTACACCGGGAGCATGGTGAGAATATGCATGGCCACTTTAAATCGACGCAGAGCTGTTTCAAAAAGACCTTTAAAGCCTTTATGTTTACTCGTGGTGGTGTCGAGGTCGATACGTTTAGTCACAGACTCTTATCGGTATTTTTACGCAGACTTTAGCTCAGCCAACGTCTGAATTGCTCCAATCTGAAACAAAGAATTAAAGTTCTATACTGAAGTCGAGCTAAAGAGGCCCCTTAAGTGATTTCAAGAGGCCCTATTTGTTGGAGTCGATAACAATCTATCGAGGTGTCGCGTTTGTAGTGATGCGATAGATGAGTCCATTTCCATCTTCAGAAACCAGCAAGGATCCATCGCTCAAGACAAGTAAACCAGTAGGTCGACCGAATTGAGTGGTTTTGTCTGGAGACAAAAACCCCGTGAGGAACGGTTCAGCGGCGGTGGGTTCTCCATTGATATAAGGAACAAAGGCGACTTCAAAACCGACGGCCGGAGATGCGTTCCAGGAGCCATGGAAAGTCACAAAGGCGCCGTTGTGATACTTTTCGGGAAAGGCCATGGCTGGCGCGGAATAAAAGGATAAAGTGATCGGTGCAGAGTGAGGCGTAAAGAGGAGTGTCGGATTCACTATAGTTTTTAGGAATTCCTCTTTGCTCATTTCGGCGTCGACAGGGTAGTCGACCAGTGGATTTAATTTCCCATCATCAATGACGAAGGGCCATCCGTAGTGTTGGCCCGCGATAATTTTATTGAGCTCTTCGCCGGGAAAGTTCGAACCAAGCTCATCGACGCTATTATCGGCGCCCCAGAGTTGACCAGTTATGGGGTGAAAGCTAAAAGCCTCGGTGTTGCGAAGTCCAGAGGCATAAACGAGACGTTCGCTCCCATCGGGTCGAACACGGATGATTGTGGCGTATTGATCGTTCACTTCAACGCAAGCGTTACAACTGCTGCCGATGCTGATGTAAAGATATCCATCCGGTCCCATTTGAATCGTGCGTTTCCCGTGATGACCACCATCAGGAAGATCGCTCAGAATAACTGTCGGCGCTAGTAAGCTTCCATCGGTATTGATCGTCGTGGTTAATAATTCTTTTTCTGTGACCATATACATCTGAGTTCCTACAATCGCAATTCCATGAACTGTAGGAAGCGTGAGGACGGACTGGAGAACATCACCTGTTCCATCCGCATTGCTATCGTAGAGACGAACGATATCGCCTTCCTCGGTGCGAGAAATGTAGATCGCTCCATCCGGAGCGAGAGCCATCATTCGTGGGTGACCCAAGTCTCGAGCATAAACACTTAAAGTAAAACCTGAGGGAAGTTGAAGTGATTGTATAAGTTGTTCGGTGGCAGGAACAAGAGTGGGAACGTTTGAAGTGGGCGGCGGCTGCGGAATCTCGGGATCGTTCGAATTCTCGGCAGAAGAAACGTAAGTGGAAAGACTTAAGAGAACTGCAAGTAGGGCCTTCATAAAACCTCCATGGTAAATATTGTCGAAGCCTTAAAAGGTCGATCTGCAAATATATGGCCATGCTCAAGCTTCAATGTTGTGAGTTGCGAGGAGGTGGGGCGTGGAGGAATGCCCTCCTCTGGGAAATAATGTCCAACCGCCTGCGAGTGAGGTGTCAAACAGTGATGGTCGATAGCGAAGGTGTCTGCGTTTACCGTCCGAGACTAATGAGGTGATACGTGAGACGTCTCCTTCGACGTGGAATTTCGGACCCACTCATAAATCGACTCCCATTCCATGATCGGGAGCTGACCCATATTGTTGTAAAAGTAGTCATAATTTTTCGAATCGAGTGTGGTCTTCATGTCGGTCAGCTGAGGAGTTTGATCTCCAACGATACGTAGGACACCAACGCCGTGATCAATTTTTAAAATTTTAAAATCGATCCCGGGGGTGTTTACGATTTCATAGGCTGTTTTCCACGGGTCGCCGGTCCACGCTTTGTCGGAAACGATAGGGACGTGGTGCTCTTTCCAGTCTCGGGGAATCATATCGTGAAGTCCGATGAATCCGCCTTTCTTTAGAACTTGAAGGGCGTTGTTGATGTCCTTATGAACTTGCTCATACGTATGCAGTCCATCGATAAAAATGATGTCAAATTTCTGTTTGTTCTGCGCAAAAAACTCGTCGGAAGTTCCGCGATAATTTCCTCCCAAGTTAGGATCCACGCCCACTTTGTTTTTGACAGGGACGGCATCAAATAAATTGTTCTCGCAACAACCGATCTCAAGATAGCTGCAATCAGGGCCTTTAGTGGCGAGCAGTAAATTGACCAGTGCGATCCGGTTGTAGTTCGTTTTTTTCCAGTCCCAATCCAAAGTCTTTGGAAAAGAATTGGCGCGGTATTTATAGAGACGGTATTGACGGACAATAGAATCTTTAAGTTTGGACATAGGAGAACCTTAAACACCAAAAATGTCCAATTTCAACACTAAAAGTGGAGGGGGATCGCTAATTCCTAGGGAGATATCTTCTTTCGAAGATAAAAGTCCCCAAGGGCCAAACCGACGCTATAAAAGCCAGCATACGAGTTTTAAGGGGCCATTGAAGTTCATCGGCAATGATGTTGGCCATAAGCACGTAGGCAATAAACAAAATCCCATGAGGCATTCCCAAGGCTTTGACGGCCACGGGGTTTCCCCAGACGTACTTGAGGGGCATGCCTACGAACAACAAGAGGAGGAAGGAGGCTCCTTCGAGCCACCCTAAGAATCGAAATAAATAGACCCAGCGTGATGTTTTCATTAATGGAGAATCGGCCATTCCTTGGTGTTCTCGCCAAAATAAGCCTGAGGCTCCGAAGGGTTGGCGCCAAGGGCTTTTTCTTTACCCGTAATACAAACATTCACTTTGCTATAAGCCTCGGGCCAATTGCTGGATTTGGGGATCTCGGTCAAGAGGCACTCGTCCCAGTAGGTGTAGCGCGTGTCGGCCGAGCACCCGAATGAAGGTCGGTCGGCGCGAGCGGCCGAGAGGATGATGCGATTCGGTCCTTTGAGGCCTTCGGTGATAAATTGACCTGAGTAGCAGGCCGAAACTAAGATCACCGTGGGCTCCTGTCCGCAGGCGGAGTTGACCAAAGTCTCTAAAGCACCGGGGGGAAGGATGCCCGCCATGGAAAAGTAAAAACCCTTGCCTTCAAGGCCGTGAGAAGTCATGTGGATCAAACATCCTTCTCCGGATTTGACGGTGGTCTTTTTAAATGCGGTGGCGACGTTTTGGGCCACGGCTGGATACACTTGATTTTGCTGAGATATAAATTTTTTCGACGAGGAAAGTTGAACCGTTGTCAGCGAACCGAGTTTGGAAAACATCTGCGTGAGATCAACGCGACCATTATCAAAATTATCGATAGAATCATCGCCGGCAATAAATATTCCGCGCCATTCTAAAGCGTGAGCAGCAGACGTGATCGATAATGTCAAAGCAAGGACAATAGATAATTTCTTAAGATACATTGGATGGACCCCTTTTAATTGCAAGACCCTTATTGCAAGGGACCTTAGTACCTCTTTTTTAGGCAAAGCGAAATCAATTTATAAAATTTCGAACGCGTCGAGAAAAAATAAAGTAATTTCTTCATCATTTTGTTTTGAGGTCATAAGCGAGTATCGGCGCTGCGATTTTATGCTAGATAGGTTCTACAAAAAGGGGACACTATGAACACTGTAATTCTCGTCGTTTTGAATCTTATCACGTCGTGGGCCGTTGCCACTCAGGGAGGTTCGATTCAGTTCATCAAGGACAGTCAGGTTCCTGTCGAAATCCAGGCCAAAATCATCGAGGAGATTCAGCAGCGCTGCCCGAGCGTATTCAGTGCAACTGAAGTGCAAACGTCAGTAAAAATCGTCCAAGTGGATCAAGGAGTACAGGATACGTATTTTTCAACAGAATTGAGTGCCAACACGAAGGGAAACAAAAATTCTAAAATCATCCAGCTGAGGGTGCAATCGGTCGAGTGGGCTGTGAGCCACCCTGATATCGAACAGTTTGAAGTGCTATGGATCTCTAGTGCGACAGAGTCCGTTTGTAACTAACCCTTACGTTTCCAAATAAAAAAGCACAGGTCCTTGGCCTGTGCTTTTTTTATGCATTGAAATGGGAACAGCAACTAGTTAGATGCCGTCGTTTGGTTGTTCATGCACTTAAACCCACCTTTCTCGATCGTTTGTAAAACCTGATTGAAAACACTGTCACAAATGCCAGGGGTTTTTTGCGCCCAAGCGATTTGATTTTGGTTTCCAAATTTTGTGTAGTGGACTTCGCAACGTTTTTCTCCCTTTTGCAAACTAATGATGCGAGAGTCTTTTCCTAATGAACAATTATATGTAAAGTCGCTTTTGTTATCTTTTTTTATATCTTTTTTGAGTTCAACTTTTGCGGGAGCGTGGGGAGCTTCGATGACGGTGGCGAGAGAGTTTTCCGATTCCGTTTTTTTTGTGTGAGCGCAAGCCATGGTAAACATGGACACGCTACATATTGCGAGGACGGCATTTATTTTCATTTTGTATCTCCTTAGCGAGGTTATTAAATCAGGCGCCGATGACGCCGACGAGATACCATGAGCAGTATGTATGCCAGCTCAAGCGCAATAAAAATGATTTGAGCGGTATTTTCTGCCGGCCATTGTCGCCCGTGGGTTAATCGCCGATCAAAAATAGTCTCTATAAGAGATGCTTTAAGCTGCTATTAGAATTGATCGAAGTCGAGAAAAGACTTAAAACTTTCCACTTTCTTTAAACTCGATTCGTAGATGGCGTAGAAATCAAAAGTTTGAAGTAAGTTGGAAGGAATCTCCCAGTTCTGCACTCCGCGAGCATGGGTCAACGTGTAAAACGGAGTGATCGCAAAACCCGCTCCGGCATCGACGAGGCCATGTACCATTTGCCAGTCTTCCACCGAGTAACGAATATTTATATCGCTTAAATTGAGGTCCATGATGGTTTTCCAGCGGAAGTTTTCGTCGAGCTCTTTCCGATAGGAAATGTACGGGAGGCTTTTGATAAACTCTTTATCTTTAAAGAGATGGCGGTCCAAATTGCGTTTTTTTAAAAGTTTTTCGTGAATACAAAAGTGCATACGGCTTGAAAAAAGTTTTTTGGCTTTAAATTCGGTAGAGTCGGGGAGGACGTAACTAACGGCGATATCGATCTCGTGCTGTTTTAATTTTTCCACAGCCTCGGCGCTCGTAAAGTTAAGGAACTCTAAGCGGCCTTCAAACTTAAGCTTGGGGAGGAGATATTTGAGGACATCGAATCGACCACCTAAGCGCAATGTTAAATTCTGGGGTGAGGCATAGTTGCGGTGGAGAAACTCGATGTCATTTTCGAGAAGGATGGAATGCGTTTTTGCGATCTCGTAAAGCGAGCGGCCGTAGTGTGTAAGAACTTTACGTTTACCCTCAAGGCTAAAGAGGGGGAGAGGGTGCTGACTTTCGAGCTCTTTGAGCTTCAACGAGACTCCGGGCTGCGACAGCTGCAATTTAGAGGCAGCTTCACGGAAATTCTTGGACTCCGCCACAGCCACGAGGATTTTCAAGAGATCATAGGAGTTCGATTTATTGATTACTGTCATAATCATTATCTTTAACATTGTTCTGTTTATTAATCAAATCGAATGGCCTATAACTGATTTTAACGGGGGAATGCTCCTGGCCGTCGGAGCCGAGAGATTAACCTTTTAAGGAGTCTCCGGCGTCACAACCTGGGGCGAGGTTCGGGTTCTCAAGTGGGTGCAGCGGTAAGGCACAGGGTCTTTTTGATAGAGAATTTAAAGTTAACGGTGGGGAGAATTTTTAAAGGGCTAGGGTATTTACCCTGGCCCTTTTTTTTTGACCCCGCGACCATTCGACGCTAGCATATCCCATCTTTAAAACCATAAAGGGGATCAAATGGCTTGGATCATTCAGTTATTTTTACTTTTCAATTTTTCTTTCGCGGCGACACTGACCCGCGACGAGTTACTTAAAAAATCACCAGTTCCCGATAAGCGTCAGTTTGATCTGAGCTCAAAGGTAAAGCCCTGTGAAGATTTTCATAAGTACGTGTGCGACGAGGTGGAGCAAAAGTTTAAACTTCCTGAAGATCGCGAGCGTTGGAGTTTCTCTTTTACGGACAATCGCGAACGATTACTCCATGCTCAAAAGCAATTTTTTAGCAAAATGAGCTCTTACACTCCTCCCTCAGATCGGGAATTGCAGTTTAAAAATGTGCACTTGGCCTGTATGGATAAAAAAGCTTCGGCCAAAGAAGAAAAGCAGTTCGTCAAAGAAGAGATGGATCGCCTCAAGGCCCTTAAAACAGTGGATGAGCTTATGGATTTGTCCCAGTCTCGGATGGACCAAGGTTACGAAAGTTTCTCGGGCTTTGGGACGCTCCCCAATAAAGAAAACCCTATGGTATGGGATGCTATGATCGCTTCGGGATTAAAGACCCTTCCCGAGCGCAGTTACTACGAAAATAAAGAGTTAATGAAAGACTTTAGGAAAATTCTCGTCGATTTTTTTAAAACGGTCAAAGCCGATCAGCCCGAAAAACGCGCGGATTGGGTGATCACTTTCGAAAGCGATTATGCGATGAAGACGCCACTTCCTCGTGAAATGCGTGGGCGAATCACCGAGAAGCGAGACATCGCTCGAAAAGAACTTCTTAAAAAGTATCCTTCCCTCAAACTCGATCGTTTTGTTGCACGCATTCCTGAGAAAACCGTGTTTATCGATCTGATGCCCGAGGGGAATGAGTTCATGAACAACGCGGTGACGGAAATGCCGCTGGAGCAATTAAAAAGCGTCTATATGTTCCACAGCATTTCGGATTATCTCGACGATGCATATCCTGACTATTTTAAAAAGTTTTTTAACTTTCGCAAAAAGCATTTAGGAGGACCTAACATTCGTCCGCCTCGTCAAGAAGAGTGCACGCAAACCGCGGTGGCTTACTTCTCCATGGAGATTGATAAGGAGCTCATGGGAATTTTATTTCCCGAGTTCCCACAAGAGAAGGTGATCGAGTTGGGCGAGCGGGTCCGAAAATCCATCGTGAGTGGACTGAAAAATAACAAGTGGATGTCATCGTCCACGCGCAAAGAGGCAATCAAGAAAATTGAAAAGGCCAAATTATTTTTGGTGAAACCTCAGAATGAGAGCGAGTGGGATTTTATGCCCATCGAAAAGTATTCGACGGATCGGCAGTACGCGAATCGCGCGCTTTATAAAAAAGCTCGTACCGAAAAATCCCTCAAAGAGATTTCAGAAGAGCGCAATCCGGCGCGCTGGTCGATGTCTCCTTTAACAGTCAATGCGTATTACTCCGGGGCTGATAATAAGTTTGTGCTTCCCATGGGGATCTTGCAGTATCCGTTCTTTGATGGATCAAGTCTCGACATCGAAAATCTTGCGGCCATGGGATCTGTGGTGGGGCATGAGCTCGGTCACGGCGTTGATGATAAAGGGTCCAAGTATGATTACTCCGGTAAAGTTCGTCAGTGGTTCACGGATAAGGACCTTAAGGAGTTTCAGACTCGCGGAGCTCAATTTGTCGAGCAGTTTGATAAGATAGGTCATGATGGAAAGCTCACTTTGGGCGAGAACATCGGGGATCATGTCGGAATTAGTTTTAGTTATAATGCCGCCTTCCCAGATCCGGCGAAAGCCAGTCTCGAAGATAAAAAGAAGTTCTTTGAGGCCTATGCGCGCAACTGGTGCCAGGTGATTCGCCCGGCCACGGCGCAACGCTTGTTAAAGACCGATCCTCACTCCGCCGGTAAAGAACGAATCAACCAGCAGGTGATCCATGTCGATGCGTTCTACGATGCGTATAGCTGTAAAGAGGGTGATAAGATGTATCGCGCACCCGAGGCTCGCGTTCGCGTTTGGTAGTTTTTTAATCAACTGGGTCGAGGTTGCGGTGTATTAATTTACATTCGCAAAAAGCCACCATACAATTTTGTTGTAATGGCTTCACCTCGACTCTCTATTCTTATTCCTACGTTCAATCGAGCGGACTTGCTCTCACAGACGCTGAAGACCGTTTTGGCTCAGGGAAAACACTTAGACTTTACCGAAATCATTATCTCTAACGACGCCTCCAAGGATGGCACGGCAGATCTGCTGGAGAGTTTTGTTAAAGATCATCCTCAAGTTCAAATTAAAGTTTTTAATCATCAGAAAAACCTAGGGGGTCCGGGTAACTGGAGTTTTTTATTACCTCAAGCCACCGGCGAATATGTCTTTTTACTCAGTGACGACGATGAGATTTCGCCTGAGTTTTTGGAAAGCTACTTTGCGGTGCTCGATCAGCATGGCCCGTTGGATTTGGTGTATTCCGCCTTTGAGTTTCGCGATGAGAATATGAAGTTCTTAGAAGTGAGCCCGTTGTCGTCCACGCCGGGATTGATGAGTGGGGAAGATCGCCTTAAGAACCAGTTGAAGGCCAATCACATGGTGATGTCGGCGGTCTATCGAACAGAGACGTTGCGTAAAGCTGGCGGCTGGGATGCTCGCTACGGAATGCATTTAGATAGCGCCGCGTTTTCTCTCACGGCCCTTCACTCACAGCAGACCTACTTTATCGATAAGCCTCTGTTTTATTATCGGATCGGTCGCGAAACGTGGTCGACTTTTAAAGTCGAAAAGCAAAAGCAATACTATACCTGGTACCGACTCTTGATTGATGATTTGATTCAGGCCGCTCGAAAGGTGAATCCCTCGCTCCTTCCATTTTTAAAAACCGTTTATGGAATTAGGGCTCAGGGAGTTCTCAATATTTTGGACATCAAAGCGGCTCACGGTTCTGTTACTGGTCGAGAGTTGCGCTACTTATTGAAAGATCTGGCCCGAATCAATCCGGAAGTTTTATACCGCGCAAGTTTCTATAAGATGGCGCTCGTCAGTGTCTTAGGTACAGGCTGGCTTGTCTCTTTAAGAAAAATTTTAAACAAACCAGAGCTAAAAAATTCGAGCGTCTTTGAGCGCTCAGGGAGTTAGTATGGCGTTAATTGGGCTTATCCCTGCGGCCGGTAAAGGCACCCGACTTTATCCTTTGCCATTCTCGAAAGAACTCTATCCCATTGGCTACCACGAGGTGGCCGTCGACGGAGATAAAAAACTACGATCGAAGGTGGTGAGTCAGTATTTGGTCAACCACATGGTGAAGATTGGAGCCGAAAAAATCATTATCACTTTGGGTCCCAACAAAACCGATATCATGGATTACTACGCGTCGGGAAAGCGCAGTGGAGTTGAAATCGTTTATAACTTTCAAGAGACGGCGACGGGGATGCCTTTTGCTCTCGATTTGGCTTACCCTTGGCTCACCAAGGACGACGTCATTGTTTTTGGAATGTCCGATACGATCATTGAGCCGGAGAATGCGTTCGTCGTCCTTAAAGAATTTTACGACAAACATCAGCCGGACTTGGTGTTGGGACTATTCCCCACCGAAAATCCTCAAAAGTTCGGTATGGTCGATTTTAAAAAAGAAACAGGCCAGATTGTTACTACCGTCGATAAGCCCAAACAAACACAATTGGACCACATGTGGGGCTGTTGCATGTGGAATTACAACTTTGCGACGTTTATGCGGCAACAACTCAAAACTCTGAATGGTGACAAAAAAGAAGTGGTGTTTGGGGATATTATTAATTCGGCCATTCAAAAGGGTTTAAAAGTTCTTGCTAAACCCATTAGTGGTGGGCGCTACATCGATATTGGAACCATCGAAGATCTCGATATGGCGCTTAAAAAGTTCCATCTTTAATGTTTAAAAATCAGTCCTTGCCCGGTGGGGAGGGACATCACTTTAAGGCCTTGGCGTTGGGCGAAGTCATCAAATCCTTTTTTCTGAAGCTCGTGACCGATATTATTGTAATCATCGAGAACAACAATGCCTCCCGAGGAAATCTTATCCCAGAAAAATTCGATGGCCGCGATTTCGGGACCCACGGCATTCATATCTAAAGATAGAAAACATATTTTTGAGCTCGTCACTTGCGACAGCGTGTGGGGGACTTCGCCGCGAATAATGATGACGTTAGGGAATTCTTTAAAGTTGGCTTTGACGTCCTCGTAGCATTCGTCATACTTGTTACGACGAGTTTCTTCGGGGAGGAGTGAGTGTTCGGGTGTTCCCTGATAGGTGTCTAAAAGGAAAAACTTTTTGGATGAGCTCGCTGTAAATCCCGAAAAGTGGATCGCCGCTCGCGCCATTCCTCCCTTATTCACTCCACATTCGACGTAGTCGCCGTCCAGATCCTTGCAGTGAAACGCGGACCAGGCGTAGATGTAGGCTCGATACTCGGGATCCACTTGCCCCCAAGAGCCCGAGAAAGATCCTGTTTGTTGAGCCAGGCTATAGCTTTTTTGAAATAAGGGATCTTTCAATGAGTCGGAATTATGTTTGGTGTAAAGTCCATCTTTGGCAAAGGTGAGAGGTCCACCCACGATCTCAAAATATTGAGGGTATCGGTAATAACGATAAGCCCACAGCCAGCGTTCGCCGAAAACTCTTCTTAATAAAGATTGAATCATCCCTTCAGTATTCGAAATCGCCGATGGAGCGTCAAGCTCAAAGGAGCTAGACCTGCTTACGCAAAACCAACAGGATCTTAACCGGATCCTAATACACTTACCCATTGAGCGCGCTATCATTGGGATGTGGGGATAAAAAAAATATATCAAGTGGAGTGGATTGATTGGTCGCGGGGTAGCCACTTCGGCGGTGATCGTGCCGGCCATAGGAGTTTTCCTGGCTCATGGCATGGTCATCAAGGTGATGACGAGGGATCGCGTGGTTCGGCGCAAGCGGCTCGTGGGAAATGTGCAGCGCTATTCGCGATTTGCTTTGAAAGTGATGCGTGTCGACGTGAATCTTAAGGCGACGGCGCCACTTCCTCCGCAGAATTATCTGATGGTATCGAATCATATGTCATATCTGGATATGATGGTTTTAGCTTGCTGTTTTCCGGCGGTGTTTGTGACATCCGTTGATATGGGGCAAGTGTTTTTCTTAGGACAGATGGCAGAGATCGGCGGAAGTCTTTTTATCGAAAGACGCCATCGAGACCGTGTTCAGCACGATATCCAGCAAATCGAGGAGGTATTAACTCAGGGCTTCCATGTGATGTTGTTCCCGGAAGGCACCAGTACGGACGGATTGTCTGTGCTCCCGTTTAAGCGTTCATTACTCATGGCCGCGGCTCATGCGGACTGTCCTTTATTACCGATCACCCTCAAGTATAGAAAAGTCGAGGGCGAAGAGTTTTCGGCGAAAAATCACGATGTGGTTTGCTGGTATGGAAAAAAAGACTTTGTAACTCACTTTATACGTTTGCTGTCGGCGAAATCGATCGAAGCCGAAGTTTCGGTGCAAAAGCCGATGACTTTTAAAACGGAACTCGAAAAACATGTGGTGGGGGATCTCCTTCATCAGATCATTTCTGACGATTATCTATCGCAATTTAAAAATCTACAGGGAGGTAGTGCTTATGATGGGAGCAGCGGTCGCGAAAAATCTTCTCCGAACATTTCGAGAGGCCCGCGAAAAGACGCCGACTTTGCAGAAGGTCCGTGAGTATCGCGGCTTTCTCAATATTGAACACGAAACCAATGACTTTGTGGTGAAAACCGCGATTCACGGCGTGGACCTCTTGAGGGTGCTCGAGCTGCGGCACTTGGTTTTTGTGGAAGAGTGGCAGGGGCGTAAGGCCTTCCATGGTCTTGATGTGGATGCCCACGATTTTGTGGCTGACCACCTGATGATTATTGATAAGCGAACGACCGAAGTCATTGGAACATATCGACTGCTGTCTTCGCACTTTACCCATTCTTTTTATTCGAGTGGTGAGTTTGAGATCGGAGAATTTTTACGATTGCCGGCGGTGAAATTAGAGATGGGTCGCGCCTGCGTGCATCCCAACTACCGCGATGGAAACGTGATTGATTTATTATGGAAGGGCTTAAGCCAATACATTATTAAAAGTAAAACGGAGTACTTGTTTGGCTGTGCCAGCGTAAAAACCACGAATCCCCAGGCGATCAGTCGTCTCCTTCGCACCGTGAAGGATCAAGGGGCTTGGAGCGAGCAGTATCATATCACGGCGACGGGGAATTATTTTTTTCCAGGAGTGATCATGGATGGCCCAGAGGCGATGAGTGCCGAAGAGAAGCGAGTTCTCTTGCCGCCTCTTTTAAGATCTTACCTGCACGCCGGAGCCAAAGTGTACGGAGCTCCCGCATTAGATCGAGTTTTTGCGTGCACAGACGTTTTGACAATTTTAGATTGGAAAGATCTTCATCGACGTTTCCAATCGCGATTTGTCGAAGCCTAGTTTCTTAAAATAAATTGACGTCAAAATCATCGGCATCAAAGCCGACGGGAGTGGCGTCTTGATTTCCCATGGCGTCTTTAATGACCGCACCAGATCCCGTGATGATATCACCGGAGTTGGCGTCGCCATAGAGATAATAGACTTCGAGAGCCGAAACATGGGGTGCGGTGTAGTTACCAAAAGCAAATTGGGGATCAAAGCCCGAGCCACCGCCATAGAGTTGGCTGATGGCGTTCGCGGGGAGTGCGGTTTGCCAGATCATGATGTGACCGAGATTGCCATCAAAAGGTAAAGTCTTATTCCCATCCGCAGACTGAAAAGCAGGTGCGGGTTCTGCGCCGATGGTCAATGTGGTAAATGCGCTGGCGGCACTGGCACCCATCATTGTCCCACTGGTTCCCACAACGGCGCCATTCACATAAATGCGGCTTCCGGTGCCGCCATGATCTCCAACCGCGCAAACTTGGTAAGTATTTCCAACGATGAAGGATGCCGAGCCATCGATGGTCATGTCCGTATCGGCGCTGTCTTCAAATTTCCAATCGATTTCGTTATCATCAAACGAAAGGTAAAAATATTTATCCCCACTCGACATACTTAATAAAGTTTGTCCCGCGACGCTTGCGGGCTTCATCCAAAGGCAAATGGTGAAGTCGCCGGTGTACCAGGCACGAGAGGTTGTTAAATATTTTCCACTGCCATCAAAGGCGAGACTTCCGCCATTGATGGATCCATTGCCAGTGCCGCCTCCACCTCCACCAGTACCGCCGCTATTATCGGGATCTGTGGGACTTTCTTTGCAGGCCACTAAAAAACCAAAGGTGATAACGAGACACAAACGAAGACTCTGGATAAATAGATTATGTTTTTTCATACTTTACTCTTCGGGATTTTTGTCTGTATCTTAAGCAAAATTTTAATTGGATCTGATAACCAAACATTCAGTCTGGAGGTCTCAGAACGAAACACCCCACAAAGAAGGGTCGTCTTTCACTGAGGGTCTAAAATTTGGGCTCATTCGTAAATATATTAATTGCAACATTGTTGCAATTAAAGTAGATTCCTTAAGTAAGTTGAGATGATGCGTGTCAAAGGAGTCTCTGTGGCGAAATTAAGCTCGATGGTGAAGTATCAACAGCGCAAAGAGTGTGTTGAAAAGTATCGGCCGATTCGTAAGGAGATGCGAAGCCAAATGAATAACCTTCGTCTGTCCTTCAAAGAAAGAGCCGAGGCGCGCCAAAAGCTTTTAAAACTTCCCCGATTGTCGATGGAAGTTCGACTGAACTCCCGCTGCGAAGTGACCGGTCGATCGAAAGCTGTCCTTCGAAAGTTTAAAATGTCTCGAATCGTCTTCCGCGATTTGGCCAGTAAGGGATTGCTCCCGGGTGTAAAAAAGGCCAGTTGGTAGACCCGGTGGTTGGTCGGTGACTTCCTATTATTCATGGACCTCCGTTGTGCTTTTTAAAAAAATCCATAATCTTTGCTAGATTCTTTTTTGGGGTGTGACAAGATGATGTCACAACACCATTTGAGGAAGGAATCTCATGAAGTTAAAGAATATTTTTTTGGCGTCTCTCGCACTCATCAACTTTGCTTGCGCGACCCCGAAGTATGCCGGCTTTCGTAATGCCGATCATTTTAAAAAAGTGACTAGAAATTCCAAAGGGCAAACGCCTCGCGAAGTGGCCGCCACTTTAGGTAAACCCATGTCTGCGTTTTTCAGCAAAGACAAAGACACCTATTATATGGTTTGGCCTCAGTCCGATGAGCCCGTTTCTGTCTTTGAATTGATGAGCAACGATCGTCTTGAATGCTTCACCATGAACTTTGAAAAGAGTAAAAACTTTAAATTCGATGACTGGTCCAGTAACACAAGTCATACCTGCGGATCTATCAAAGGTGAGACTTTAGATACGTCCCTGATCGATTAATCTTCAAATCGCTGGCCTCTACGGAGGCCTAGCTCAATGACTAGGGCTTGCAACGAAGCTTTACCCAGAGCTCCTCATCGACGACAATAGAATCATGCTCCTTCTCCTCATATTCTGCTCATTCTCATGGGCTTCCGATCTCGAATCTTCAGAGAGTTCCGAAGTCAAAGTTCAAGAGGCCGTTGTTCGCGAAGACGAACCCGAGGTCAAAGCGACACCTGCATTTTTAGAAAACTACAAAGATAAAGCGTGCGTCGATCGTTGCTACGATCGCTACGACAATCAGGGGATCCCGGCTCAAGCTCATCCGGGTTACCGCTCGTGCATCAAACAATGTCCACCGTCTCCCGGTGGAGTTTAATCTCTCAGAGAGAGTCGACTATTTTTTGCGAACCTCGATCATCACTTCATTTCTCCTTAAGAAGGGAAGTGTCCATGGTGGATTGTAGCCGGCAAACATGGGCTCCGATGCGATCTCGTAGTGAGGAAGAGTGGAGAGCCAGTTTTTAAGGTCTTCGGCCTTTTTCTGATTTTTTTCTTCACTCCAAAATCCTGTAAAAGTGATGACCGCCATCGTGCGCGCGGGAACGGGACGGAGTTCCACTCTGGGATCATTGGGGCGAGGGAGGTCCTCGAGTTTGTATTTTGTCGGCATCATAAAGCTCATCTGATAGCCATTTTTGGCTGGGGATTGAATCACTGGCGCCGTCATCTCAATTTTTTCTGAAGTGGCCTGTGGACTTTGCACCACCGGCGCGGTCATCGCGAGTTTTTGTTTCGAAGTGTTATCGCCAAAAATATAATTCGCCAAAATTCGAAACGCGGGATTTTGCGAATCCTCAAATCGACCTGCGACCCACGTCGTTGCTGCAACATAGGGAACATATTCGCGGATTTCTTTATCATCACTTTTCAACGTCATTTGATACTGAGTTTGCTCCACCGTTTGCGCTCCAAACACGCTGCACCCCACTTGTACAAAAATTAAACTGATTAAAAATGCGATTTTCATAATTCACCTCGGAGAGTTACAGTGTAAGAGTTTGGTCCAAAAGAGAACAGAATTTCCCGAGGATTATTACGTTCTGAGTCATGAGATGGTCGAGCTTTGCAAAGAGTCTATTGCCGGAAAAGCATTTGATTTATGTCTGGGACCGCGTACTCTAGTATCAAAACTCACGTAAGGAGTTTCGATCTATGATGTCTTTTTTTCTGATTTGGACCTTAAGTGTCGGAAGCGTGTTTGCTCAATCGGAGGCGAAGACGTCTCCTCCCTGGAGTGCGCAGATGCAGGGGCTTTCCTCGGCGCTGGTGGACATTTTACCCTTACTGTACGCACCAGATCCCAAAACACCGGGGGAGATTGAATCACTTCAAAAGAAATCTTCGGCGCTCTACGAGGCTTCAAAAAAAAATCGATTTGAGTGTTAAACATGGCACTCAACCTCCCGACTTCGACCCGACTTTGGTTTTTGTGTCAGAGATGTTCCGCGAAGAGGTGGAAAATGCCCACGAGGGAATTCAGCGAGGTTTTTATGGATATTCCAAGTCTCGTTTAAAAAGCTCGGTGGGGTATTGCATTGCTTGTCATACTCGAGACGGAACGGGACCCCAGTTCGCCCTGATCGAGGCGATTCAGCAACCGTTAAAAAACGCGTCGTGGATCGAGCGCATCAAGTTCCAGGTGGCCCTTCGGCGTTTTGATGTGGCGTATGCCGATGTGATGAAGAAGATCGAAGATTCCGTGATTTTAAGAACCGATAAGATTGGAATTGAACCTGCCGTCAAGATCGCGCTTTCGATTGCGGTGCGGGTGAAAAACAGCCCCGAGCAGGCTTTGTTAATAGCAAAAAAACTTCTTCAATCCCAATCTCCAGATCCGGGCCTCAAAGACAAAGCGATGGTTTGGGAGAGTGATGCGCGGGCGTGGAAAAAGGAATTTTCTATAAAGCCTCAGACCGAAGCTGAGCTGATCAAAAAGGCGAAGTCACTGATTGGTTTAGAGGGACCTAAGCCCTACGAGATCTCTCATCATGGAGAGGTTCGCTACTTGCGAGCAACGGAGTTAATGCACACGCTGTTAAAAAAATATCCTAACAGTGACTTTACCGCCGAGGCTCTTTATATTATCGGTCGCAGTTACGAAGTGATTAATGAGCTCAGCTTTGGTGGTCTTAACGAAAAATACTATGAGAAATGCATTCGTCTTAAGCCCCATACTCCTTTGGCCAAAACTTGCTTTATGGCTTACAAAGAGAGTGTGGAGTTTGGGTATTCGGGGAGTGGAGGGCTAAGACTGCCTGAGCGCATCCAAGACAAAATGAGACGCTTGCAGTCCGAAGCAGATCCAGGTCCTGCGAAATAAATGGGAGGGGTGAGGCTCGATACTTTGTAGACACTCCCCCTGATCGATCCCTAAAAAATTCTTAATCACTCAATGAATCCATAAGATTAGATGGAAGTTCGATAAACTTTAGTCACTGATTATTATTTAGAGATCCACAGTGAGACGAATGATTTGATTTGTCGCAAAGCTCATAAGCTTCTCGGATGTTTCTCGAGCTCTTCTTAAAAACTTTAAAAAAAGATTTGGAATGTATGAGGCCTCATACATTCACATGGTGGTCTCCTCCTTGCAATGATTCTTAGGCAGAGACATTCATTTTTTAAAAAGGGGAATTTATGAGAAATTTATTTTTTGCAGCGGCTCTATTTTTTACGCAACAGGTTTTGGCCAAGGCCGATCTCTCGGTCTCGTTAACGGGGGCTACGCACGTGCAATCGTCTTCGATCGATAGCTACTCGGTCCGAGTATCGAATTTGGGAAGTGTAGTCGTAAAGAACGCCACTTTAACTTTAGCTTTACCGCAAGGAGTTCAACTTTCTCAGATCTCGGTGGTGGGAACTGGTGGGCTTACGACGGCGTGTGCATCCCAATCCATTGGGCTTGTTTGTTCTATGGGTCGAGTTTATCTTGGAGTTAACAATTCATTTGATATTCGTTTCAAGTTAAAATTTCCGGATCAAAGTGCAACGATCCATCTGGTGGCTGTGGGATCTCACTCGGCAGCGGACAGACAAGCCGCGAACAATTCATCAAGTTTAGCGGTTACGGTCACCGCTCCTGTTGTCGTCGTTGTTCCTCCACCACCACCTCCTGTGACTGTGGTGTATGCGATCAATATCGCTCCTGGGGATTCTTTCCACTTTAAAATGTGCGGGAATGCGAGTGCTCCTATGAACTTCTCTCAGTGTTTTCCAGAAAATACCATTGAGGGGGATCTGATCTTCCTAGCCAATGGGGCCACCGATGCCGGCGATCCAAGTTTTTTACTGACCTACACTCAGCCGAACAGTTCTGAGTTACGATTTACAGAATACGACACGACCAACAACAATGCAGTGATGTCAGAGAGCGTGGGAGTAGCGGTGAGTGCGAATTGTTTTGAAGGAGTTACGACCTTCCGCCCTCCATACTCCCTCGATGGAACTGCGAATGGTTACGGCGCCTTTCGAGCTTGTAAGTAAATGGGTGAGGGATTTGAGGATTGAGCGAGGGCCTTGGGGTCCTCGCTTTTTTTCTTTTTAATTAATACGGGCACGAGATCCAACTGCCACCTTCGCCATACTTATCATTACAGGTATTCATGCCGTTGACGATGGCAAGTCCGCCGACAGAAAAATTAGCATCGATGACTGTGGCCCCAGAGGGAACAGTACAATCCCAGGCTTCGTCTCCAGTAAATGTAATTGCGGATGGTGCACCTGGAGCTGCTGGAACAGAACCTGTGGCAGCAGACGTAAAATAGGTCCCATTAGAAGCTGGCGTAATATTCATTCTCGTATCACCATTCCATGAATACGTTGCCGTGTCCGAGTGCTGAATACTGCCATTATTTCCTTGGTCAAAACTCATATCTACTTTAGAGCTACCATCACCAATTGCGAACGTGCTAGGTGATGTTCCAATGAGTTGCGCCACTGTAAAAAAGAGATTCGTGAATGAATCTGACCCAAAGACCCCTTGCATCGCGATCGACATTTCGATTTGATTCGAAAACTGATCCATATTGATAGTCATCTTGTTCGACTGTCCCCCATCCGAAAAGAAACGCTGCCCGGATATATTTTTTGAATCCCACGCATTGGAGAAGTTTCCAGTGGCCGTCATTTCCGAACCGTAAGACTGTGTGGACTCTGAGCCAATATATTTGCTTGTAACTGTCGCAATTCCTCCCGAAAATACTTGGGAGATATACTCACTCTGGGTCGGTGAGGACGGAGTACCATCAAAGCAAGAGTGCATTTTAAAACTTGTCACAACACCATTGGTTTTTTGAATACGAAATCTCACGATAGGTTGTGAGTTTTCGCGAGAAGTTTTTTTAATACGGAATGATTGGGATTCAGCAGGTAAATTAGTAAGGCGAACATACTTTGTCTCACCATCAGATAAGTTAACGTTCCCAGGAATAACTCCAGAGGCTTTCATGGCTCCCATGTAACATAAAATTTTATCAGGCTGTGAAGCTTCTCGTAAAATTTCTTTCAACAAATTGACGTTCTCACACAGCTGTAAACTCATGCCAGAGGAGAATGTTCCGGGATTAGTTATAACAACTCCCGCAGAGGCCAAAGTCCCAATTCCCAAACCCGCATCCGCGGATAAAATTCTAATAAATCTCTAGAATTACCGACAGCAGAGGCTGAGCGAAATTTTTACTTT
>JAIEOS010000059.1 GCA_019750295.1 Bdellovibrionales bacterium
GTGAGTTTTTTGATGTCCCATCGCGAGTAGTCTAAGTACCTTATTTTTGCGTGTTCGAGATATGGGATCAACTCCTTGCTTAATTTTTGCCCTGGCAAAAAAACCAGGATAAGACCTTTTGCATTGAGCTTTTCCTCCGCTTGCCTCTGAAGCTGTTTTAGAATTTTAGTGGTGAATGTAAAATCTTCGTCGCTCCAACGGAACGGGAAATCAATTCCAAAGAATTGGACGATGTGACTGCGATTCAGCCATTGGTAGATCCAAACTCTTAAGGGCCACACATCTTCGAAACGTCCATCCGTCGTGAGTTGGTCATTATCATCAAATTTAAAATGCAGTGATTTTTTAAAATCACCAGTTCCTAGAACTGACAGTCTGCCGATGAGTCGGGAGATGTGCTGATCTAAAAACGGATACACGATCCACCCCTCGTTTTCTAAAATCTCCGACTTTTCAATGACGTTCATTCGAAACAACAAATGCCCGAGGGAAGCTCCGCTAATGCCATAGTTATAAACCGCGACATTGTTCAGGCTCTGATAAGTTGCAAATGGAAGTGTCTCCGCATCCGCGAGACCTTCGCCAAAAGTGAAGGAGCAACCGAGGAAGAGTAGATATTTTGAGGTCTCCTGGCTTTTTCGAGAATAAATGCGGCGGGCGAACTGGTCGATGGTAAATTCATTTTTAAAAATGAGTGTTCCGTCCCATTTACTTTTCACCACATACCCGGGGTGGACCAGAATAGGAAAAGGCAGATCGCGATACGTGCCATAGGCCCCCCGCGAGTATTCAACTTTGGCCGAAGGGATCAGTTGATAGCGGTCGGCCCAGTCGGATCGAGGATTCGGAGAACTCGGAGAGTATCCCCAGGCCGTTGGCGACGGAGGTGAGGAATACATATGCGAAAGAGCGGAAACGGAAAGCTTGGGAACAAACCGGAGGAGAACTGAGCCAATGAGTTCCAGAGAAATCAGCGATAGTAGGACCGTTAGTATTTGAAAGGAAATCGTTTTGGCCCAAGAGAATCGTCTTACGCCGGCTTTGAACAAAACTATTTTCCCATCCATTTGGAAGGGTCGTTACAGGTCGGTGTATTTTTGCGCTGATTCTTGAAAACTTTTTCCAGCGCAAGACCTGTGCAGCTTCCCAAAGAAGCTCCCCACCGAGAACCTTCGTCGGGCTGATTAATCACTTTAGGGATTTCTTTTTCGAGTTTGTTTAGGCAGGTCTTGGTCTCTTTCTGAGCTTGTTTTTCGCAATCGCGTTTAGAAATATCAAAGCACTTCCTAAAATAGCTCTCCTCGGCACAGAGCATGTTGGGGAGGCCGGACTTCATATGCTCTAGAAATTTTCCTTTTTCGACCGTGGAGCTTTGCGCTTGAGCGAAAGTCAGAGAGAGAAGGAGTATTAAAACATTCATGATGGGAAACTCCTAATGGCGCGGTGGAAACTTAACTTCTTTTGTGCCCATAGGCCCGGTTACGATAAAGGTCGCCTCATGGGTTTGAGCCTCCTGCAAAGAAACTGGAAACGTAACCTCGTAAGCCGTCGCCCATCGATTGTGATAGGGAAAAAGAACGTATAATTCTGTCGGGCTCATTTTACTGCGCATGGTCTTTCCCTCGTATCGACCATTCGGCGTTGCGAGATATATTTTCCAGATCGATTTTGCGTTGGAGAGATTGTCGTCGGAGCGTAAAGGAGTAAAGAAACTCATAAATACCGTTGTCGCCTTAGAATTGTTCTCTTGAAGTTTTCTAAGCTCTTCTTGGCGAGTGGTTTCGTCCCATTTATAAATTTCAAAACGTCTATCATTGTAAGCGTTTTGCACGCTCTCATTCATGATGGTTGCTTTAAACTTAAAATTATTGTTAAAACCGGAATATTCGATTTCGCCTTGGCTCCAACTTTCAATTTCTTTTTCGTATTTGCTGGGAGGAACAATTTCTGTCGTGCAGCGGAAAAGGGTGAACGTGAGTACGGCGAGTAGAATCTTATTTATTTTTGGAGTCATTTAAAAATTCTCTTAAAAAGGTGAGGAGATCGTCAATGACTTCTTTTTTATCGAGGTCATTGAAGATTTCGTGATAGCTGTCTTTATAAATTTTGAGTGATTTATGGCTCGATCCAATGTGGGGAAATACCCTCTCTGTCGCCGTCGTATCCGTGACTCGATCCTGACCTGCCGCTTGGATAAAGATTGGCTTCTTAAGATGATGGGCCTTCTCTGCCACTTGCTCCATGGCAGCCAAAGTTCCTAAATAAAGTGGCGCTGAAAATCTTTTATGCCGAAGGGGATCTTTAAAATAACTAGCGACCAAGGCTTCGTCACGACTTAGGTCATGAAAATGAATCTCGTGGGCGATGGTAATTTTGGGTGCAAATGTATTCAAGAGACGCGCCGCTTGATCTTTAATCTTTGGAACTTCGAGTGCGACTCCTAGTGCCGGTGAGCTCAAGCATAGAGCATCAAATGTGGCCTCGGGATATTCCAAAGCATAGTTGAGAACTATCAGTCCCCCCAGAGAATGACCAAATAAAATCACCGGAGTTTGAGGATGGGTGCGGCGAATCTCCTGAAAGACAAGGTGAAGAGTGCTTGTATACTCCTGAAAGTTTTTAACGTACCCGCGCTTTCCGTAGGACTTACCGTGGCCGGGAAGATCCCAGCCATAAACTTCAAAGCCCTCACCCGCCAATTCACTGGCCAGTGAATTGTAACATTCGGAGTGCTCAGCCACCCCGTGAGTGAGCAGAACCACGGCGTGGGGAATGCTATGAGGTTGATTTTGATCAGCTTCTGCCCATTTCTGAATATACAAAGAGTCCGTTCCAGAGTTGACGCGAAGATAAAATTCGGAGCGCATAATCATATGACTGGATACTGTGATTTAGCCCAAAAACTGTCAACTGTTATCGATGCTGCTGAGAACTAGACCTTTGTCGATAACCTCTTCTAATGAACAATGATCTTCACAATGAGTGCTGACGTATCTGCTTTAAATGGAAGCTTGTCATAAGGCTAAGACCAGCTCTAACATAAGGATTGCGGGGGATTTTGATGAAGATAAGACTTAAATTTTTGATCTTTCTGGGAGCGTTTTTGAGCGGCGCTTTTTTGATCGTTTCATGGAAGTCCTATAGCGTTTTTTCACAAAAATATAAGGAAATGGCTCAGCAGAAAGAATCTGAATCTTTAGATCAGATGGGATTTTATCTGGCTCAAAGATTAAGAGCCGCTCAGTCTCTGTTTGCCATCGAAAATCCAACCGTTGCGCAATTGGCAGGAAATCACGTTCGACTTTTAGCTCACGTCATCAACGACGGGGGACGATGGAAAGCTCAATGGCAAGAAGGAGTCGAAGGGATTCGTAGCGACGCTCAAGCCCTCACAAAACAAGTCCCTTTCGAATCCTTATCTGTGGTTCGCCCGTCATGGCAGTTTGTAAATTACAAGGAACGCGAGCAAGGCGCGGTTTACATCATCCCCGGCAAGAGCGAAAAGAAAATGGAATTCTACGCGATTTTTTTTGATCCGATGTTTTTCAGCGACGCTTTGGCCAGGGGTGCAAGTCGCGAGGCCTACGCGGCAATATCTCCGTTTGCTGGCGAAATTTATTCAACCAGTAAAGATGTGAATCTCGCTCAATACGTCGAGAGTCATAAAAAACATTTGACGAAGGCGCAGACCGGATTTCTTTCTTTGGATCAATCAAAGTATATCGCCTTTGTTTTTCATCCCGACATCCAGCTCTATCTTTTAAAAACAGCATCGAACCCGATGCTCAACATTCCTCGTGGATCGGTATTTTTAACGATGGCACTTTTAGCGCTATTCCTACTTGGAATTGCTCTTTTTGCTCAAGACACGCTTCTTAAGTCCATCTTCAGTCGTATCGATAATGCTGTTAATATCATGAAGCGCGCTCAGTCCGGAGAAGATGTGGGTGAACCAGAGCCCGTAGCCTACGACGAACTTTTGGAGCTCGAGCAGATCAGTCATTACCAGCCTCAGGTCGTGGAAGTGGCTGCCGCTGCGACTACTCCCGAAAAGGCGGTGGCAAAAGAGACTGCAGCTTCCCCAGCCTCAAAAATTGCGGCGGCGGACTCGAGCGAAATCAAAGTGAACGACAAAGTGCGATCTCAAGTGATCAATAGTCTCGGTTATGTTCAAAAAATGAAACAGGAGGGACGCCCTTCTTCTTACCTCACGCTCCTCGAGGGAGAGTTGCGCGATCTTCGTCGCATCATTGATCCAATCCAAACGACCTTTGATCCCTTCAAATCCACCGCAGCACTTCCTTTAACTCCAAGTCACGTCGTCAAGACGGCAGAGGAATTCAATTTGTCTCCACGTAATCCGGATATTGAGTCCTTCATCAAGGAATTTAAGAGTAAGTCCACATTACCCATCACCGGAACCAGTACGGCCAACGAGTCTACTCAAGCGCCTTTAGAAATTCGTAAACCTAAGAGAGATGTCAATGGATCTAAAGACGTATAGAAAAGACTTTTCCATTTTTGTGTATAATACCAACGTGAGCCTAGCTCGGTGGCTCAAAGAATCTTTAGCGCACCAAGGTTATGATGCCCACTTCTTTACAAGTGCTGATCTGATGCAACAGTCCGTTTATCTCGCACTTCCTCACGTTGTTGTTGTTCCGATGACGGACGAGCTGCGCAACACGGTTCGTGCTATAAAAAAAGTTTCTCAGGAAATTTTGGTGATGGCGACCGGAGAGTTGCATCAGCAGGACGCGATGATCGCTCTCGTGGAGCAGGGATGGCTTTATGATTTCTGTGTTGATCCCGTGACACAGATCAAAGGATTCCAATTGCGTGTGGATCGAGCGATTGAGCGCTGGATGCTTTCACTCGTCAAAGAGACGAAGGAGACCGCCGCCGCACCGGTTGTTCTGGCCACGGAAGTCATAAAGAATACGATGCCGGCGATGGTGGGAGCCTCGTTGGAAACGAAGGACCTATTACTCACACAATTACTCAAAGAGAAGACCGAAGAGTCGGTGTACGACCATACCGCTCGCGATATCTCTAAGTTGACCGGCGGAGGTGTCGCGATATTAAAACATGACGCCGCCAATGAAGCTTTTTCTCTCGCGTTTGCTTCCATGGGTTTAACCCAAAAACAAAAAGATCTCGGGATCGGTTACGGCCACTTGGTGACGTCTCTTAAAGAGCAGTTTCTAAGAAATCCGTCGGCGACGGAAATGTTTAAAGAATTTTTCTCGGAAGTTTTTCAAAAATCACAAACAACCACCTGCATTCTCAAAAATGATGAGGGTGCGATATTTGGGCTCGTGGTTTGCCTCAGTGAGCTTGACGTTGAAAAGCAGGGGGAAGTTTTCGATTACTGCCGACTGGCAACGCTTCTGCTGGATAATCAGTACAAGTCCAAACTTATTTTTGACCACGTTCCCTACGAGCGTAAAACCTTTTGTCTGGGAAGTAAGGGATTCTACGAAAAGCTCTTAGTGGAAGTGTCTCGAGCTCGACGTTTAAATCTGCCGGTTTCGGTTATAACTTTCGTTGTCACTGGAAAAGATGCAGATGAGTTTAATCGAACAACTCAGTTGGCGGCGAAGATTCTCAAGCGCTTTACGCGAGTGACCGATGTGATCGGGCGAGTTTCTGATCAGCAGTTCTCTGTAATTTTTCCACACACCGCGGGAAGTCCTAGCGCACAAAAAGCCGCACGTTTACTTAGCATCATGAAGGCCGCCATCGACGAGAAACAGTTTAAGACCATCAGCGTTCGAGCAGGTGTGAGCGAATTTCCGCAAGCGAGCAATGATTCAATGAGTCTTTTGCATACCAGTGAAAGTGCTTGTGATAAAGCAGGAGCCTTCGAAGTCAATATTTACGACAATACCGAGGCTCAGCTTGGATACAAACCGATACCGACCGACATTCGTTGAGATCCGATTAGATCGCCTCAAAAAGAATTTCGAATTTATTGCGAAGAGCGTATTCGCAAAGCAGTTTCTTTGTCCTATGGTCAAAGCAAACTCTTACGGTCATGGTGACATTCAAACCGTAAAATATCTAGAATCCTTAGGGTGTCAGCGGTTTGGAGTCGGACTTATCGAGGAGGGTTTACGCATTCGCCGTGCGGGAGTCTTAAAGCCCGATGTGTTTACTTTTGGTTTTACTGGCCGCGAGGCGGTTCGAGAAATTCTCCATCATAACTTGTACCCGGTGGTGAGCGATTTCCAACAGCTCGAAGATCTTAAAGCACTGGCAAAACAAACGGTATCCCTCCATCTCAAAATTAATACAGGAATGAATCGATTGGGATTTGTTCCCGAAGATGTGGAAAAGGTATTACAGTATGTTCGTGATAATAAAAATTTAAAGCTCACGGGGGTTTGCACGCATTTGATGAGTGCCGAAGATCTCTCTCAAGCTGATGGCATCTCATTTCAGCAGATTGAAAAGTTCCATGGAATCGTCCAGAAGCACCGATTAGATGATCTTACAAAGCACGTTTATAACTCCCATGGATTTTTAAATGCTCTCAATTCAGATCTTTGTCGGGATAAATTTCTTTATGGGATGCGCCCTGGGATTGCTTTGTGGGGCATTCATCCTGATTCCCAAGACCAAAGTCAGCCGCTCTACCCAGTCGCGCAACTTAAATCTAAAATAGTGACAACGCAGACGGTTCAAAAAAATCAGTCGGTTTCTTATGGTGGGACTTGGACCGCGAAAGAAAAAACTGTTGTGGGTATTGTTCCGATTGGTTACGCCGATGGCGTACCCGTGCAATTGTCCAATCGTGGTCAAATGGCGGTGGATGGAAAAAGAGTTCCGATCGTGGGTCGAGTTTGTATGGATTATATTTTAGTAAACCTCAACGGCATCGACAACCCGGTGGGTAAAGATGTGGAACTCTTTGGTGAAACAATTTCTCCCCACGAAGTGGCTATGAATAGCGGAACGATTGTGTGGGATGTGTTAACACGATTGTCCGAACGTGTCCCCCGTGTGTTCACTGGAAGTGAGATATAATAATGGCTTGGGCTCAAGTGCGTTCAAAGGTGAATAGTATTTTCGACAACACTTTCAATAGTGTCATCGGAAGTTTTTCAAAATTCGTATTTGAATTAGGTCAGCTGGCGCGTTTTACATTTTTAGCGCTCAGAGTTTTTGTTAAAAGACCGATGCGCTGGACGGATCTCATTCAACAGATGGAATTTGTAGGCAATCAATCCGTTTTTATTATTATTCTGACTGGGGCGTTCACCGGGATGGCCGTTTCTTTTCAAATTTATTTGGGTTTTCGACTGATCAACGCGGTCAATCTTGTGGGACCCACGGTGGCCATGGGGATTGCTCGAGAGTTAGGACCGGTCCTATCTGGTCTTATCGTTGCGGCACGAGCGGGTGGGGCAATGGCGGCTAATTTGGGATCTATGCGCGTGTCTGAGCAGATCGATGCTATCGAAGTCATGGGTGTTGATCCTATTCGCTATCTTGTGTCTCCAAGGATAATGGCGGCCGTGATCACGATGCCGTTTCTTACCGGCATTTTTGATTTCGTAGCGATAGGTGGATCTTACTTTTTATGTATCTACGTTTTAGATTTGGACCCGGCGATCTTTTGGGAGAAAACCACACTGTGGTTAAATCCCAATCACATTAACGAAGGTTTAATCAAAGCCGCCGTGTTTGGATTGATCTTTGGTGCCATTTGCACCTACCGTGGTTTTTACACTAAGGGTGGCGCTCGCGACGTAGGTGATGCAACAAATCGCGGAGTGGTTTTGAGCATGGTGATGATTATTATCGTCGACTTCTTCATGATGAATTTGATCGACTTCTATTACAAGTTGGTGGGCAGTGGCGGTTAAAGAAAACGATAAGGATCTCAGCACTCGCGATTTAGCGGTGGAAGTTGTGGATCTTAAAAAATCATTTAACGGGACCGACTTTGTTCTCAACGGAATTGATCTCAAAATTCCGCGGGGAAAAATTACGGTGATTATTGGGTTTTCGGGAACTGGGAAGAGTGTGTTGCTCCGGCACATGTTAGGTCTAGTTAAACCAACGTCGGGACAGATCAAAATTCTTGGTCGTGATCTGACTCATCTCTCTCACGACGAAGCCATCGAATTGCGTATGAAATTCGGTGTTTTGTTTCAGTATGCGGCCCTGTTTGACGATATGTCTGTACTGGAGAACGTGATGTTTCCGCTCAATGAGCACCGTCGAGATCTTTCCAAGACGCAAAAGCTTGAGATTGCTTACGATAAATTAAAACTGGCCGGTCTTGATGAAAAGCATTACTCCAAATTGCCTTCCGAGATTTCAGGAGGTATGAGAAAGCGGTGCGGTTTAGCTCGTGCCCTAGCTCTTGATCCAGCCATACTTATTTACGATGAACCAACGACTGGGCTTGATCCCGTTCTCACAGAAATGGTGGATAATCTGATACTTAACACCCATAATCATAACAAAGGTTCATCAAGTATAGTGGTGTCGCACGACTTACCGGCGGCATTTCGCATCGGGGATTACATCGTTATGTTGGACAGCGGTAAAGTTATTTTGCACGGCCCTCCGAAAGTGTTTTTCGACACTGAGATCCCTCTTGTTAAAAAGTTCGTGGGTATGGGAGTGCGCCGTTCATGAATCCTTTGTTTAAGACTCCTGAGTTCAAAGTTGGGCTTCTCGTTCTGGTGGTTTCTGGGCTGATCGCGACCATGTCTCTAAAGGTCAGCGAAAGTTCCGGATTTATGGGCGGCAAGCCACTTTGGTTTACACTCGACAACGCCTCCGGATTAATTAAAAACGGACCGGTCCATGTCGCTGGGATTCGCGTGGGCGTGATCAAGCAAATTTCTTTAGATGAATCTGGTATGGCTCGAGTGGACGTTGTTGTTCAGCCGGATGTTAAGCTTTCGCGGTCTTCTAAAGTTCAGATTCGCCCGAACGGAATCTTAGGTGATAAAAATATCGAAATTTTACCGGGCGACCCCGCGGATCCACTGTTAATGAACGGTGAGCGTATTGTGGGTATCGAGGACTCCGCGAGTATCGATAAGCTGATGAGCGAGGTGGGAAAAATCACAAAGTCGCTTTCTGTTGTGGCCGATAATCTTCGCGATGCGACCGAAGGAAATGACGAGAAGCCATTAGGAAAAATCATTAAAAACGTTGAGAGTTTAACCGGAGATCTTGCGGGCCTCATGCGTGATAAGCGCGAAAAATTTGGCGAGATCGTCGATAACGTTCATGCCATTTCGGAAACCTTGGACGAAGTGGTGAACGACGAATCCGACACTGGCTTTAAAGCGTCGTGGAAGCGTGTTGTCGCTCGACTTGATAACACAATGAAAAATGTCGATGAGATTTCTGAAAAAATTAATTCCGGTAAAGGGACCATTGGACGCTTGATCAACGACGAAGAGACCGTCAACGAACTCAATACGGCGATCAACGGTGTGAACAATTTATTGGATTCTGCGAATAAACTTCAGAGCAGTTTCGACTTTAACAGCAACTATATGTCTGACTTTGAAAAGTACCGAACTTATGTCGGAATCACACTTCAGCCAGGAGCTGACCGCTTTTATGAATTAGCCATCACTTCGACTCCTGAGGCCACGGAGCGTGAGAGTACGACAACCACGGTGACCAATGGAGTTCCGAGTACAGAAAGAGCTTTGGTTCAGGATCCTGACAAGCTTAAATTCACCGCTTTATTCGGTAAGTACTTTTATAATTTTGGAATTAAAGGTGGTGTGATTGAGAGCTCCGGTGGGGCGGGGATCGAATACTACATGCTCAGTCGCCGCTTAAAGATCGGCGTGGACGCCTTTGATTTCGAAAGATTGCATGTTCGTCCCTATGCGAGATTCAATGTTTTCCATGGTCTTTACCTGCAAGGGGGCGGAGACCTATTTAATGGAGCTGGAAACGACGGTTACTTCTTTGGTGCCGGCCTTTTCATCACCAACGACGACATCAAATACGCTCTCGCCCGCGTCAACATCCGCTAACCATTTGGTACCCGGTACCTTTTGCGGAAGCAGCGTATAAATTTTCTTAACCCATATTTATACGCTGCTTCCGCAAAAGGTACCGGGTACCAACTGTGGGGTTTTCGGACTAGATTCGGGGCATGTTTAAAAATATTTTGGTGAGTGTTTCTGATAAGACTGGGATCGTTGAATTCATTCGTCCTTATGCCCAAGCGGGAGCCCGAGTGGTTTCTTCCGGTGGGACCGCTAAGACGTTACGTGATGCGGGGATGGAGGTGCAAGATGTCTCGGATTATACTGGTTTTCCAGAGTGTATGGATGGCCGAGTTAAAACTCTTCATCCCAAGGTTCATATGGGGCTCCTCTACAGAGCGCATTTGAGTGAGGATCTGAATTTATTAAAACAACATGGTGCTGTGCCATTTGATCTCGTGGTGGCCAACCTTTATCCCTTCTCTGAAGCTCAAGCCCGGGGAGTGACTGGGGATGATCTAATTGAGTACATTGATATTGGTGGACCATCAATGCTTCGCGGGGCCGCTAAGAATTTTAAATATGTGAGTATTGTTTGCGATCCTTCGGATTATGCCTGGATTCAGCAGAAAAGTGAGCTCACACTTGAGGATCGTAAAAAGCTCGCAGGAAAAGTTTTTGACCATACAGCCACTTACGATCGGGTGATTGCAGATCAATTCAAAAAAGAATTAGAGCAAGGGCACGGAGAAAGCTTACAGATCAGTGCATCGTTGGTGCAAACTTTGCGTTACGGTGAAAACCCTCAACAAAAAGCCTGGTGGTACAAAACTTCAGAAGAAGGTTTGCACAATGCGAAGATTCTCCAGGGTAAAGAAGTCTCGTACAATAATATTCTCGATCTCCAGGCCGCTATTTCCACCGTTCGCCTCTTTAAAGATCCAGCCGCCGTCGCGATTAAGCATAACAATCCGTGCGGAGTCGCTAGCGATGTAAAACCATTTTTTGCGCTGGAAAAAGCATTAAAGGCAGATCCTGTGAGTGTTTTTGGCGGAATCATCGCCGTGAACTTTCCTATCGGTGAAGCCGAAGCGAACCTTCTCAATAAAACCTTTCTAGAGTGTGTGATCGCTCCAGAAATAAAACCTGAGGCTCTGGCTGTATTTGCTCAGAAGAAGAATTTACGCGTGCTGAGCTGGCCTGCCCTCTCTCAAATTCAAAACGAAAAATCAGTTCGCTCGATCGATGGTGGGTATCTGGTTCAGGAAGAAGATCAAGTGGATACAGATCGGTCCCAATGGCAATTTTTAGGGGAAAAACCGTCAGCAGAACTAGAAAAAGATATTATCTTCGCCTGGAAAACGTGCGCAATGCTTAAGAGCAATGCGATTAGCGTCTGTGGCCAAAGCCAATCCTTGGGATTGGGGATGGGCCAAGTGAATCGTGTGGATTCCGTTCGCCAAGCTCTCGATCGTGCCAAAGAGTTCCATCCTCAGGCGAAAAATTTGATCTTAGCCAGTGATGCCTTTTTCCCATTTCCGGATTCGGTGGAGATCGCCGCTCAATACGGCATAAAGTGGATTGTGCAACCCGGCGGATCGGTGAAAGATGCCGAAGTTATAGAGGCCGCGAAGAAACATAATATTAACATGGTCCTTACAGGCCGACGGCACTTCCGCCACTAATCCCGCTCAGTTTCTTTCTGAACTCATTGAGAATTAGGATGACAAGAGCGACGATGGCCATCTGAATGATGAGAACCGCGGCTAAAAGAAATTTATGTTGATAGATAATCTCGAGTTTACCCTCACCTCGAGGAAGCTTTAGAGTATAGAAGCCGTCCACTAAAATAGGCTCGACATTGACCGAATTCACATAAAATCCAAGCCGCCGCACCGGCCATTGTTGGTAAGTGATCGTGGGGGATTCGCAGTCGGCCCCGTACTTGTAACTGATATAATCACTTTTAAATTTTTCGAGATCCAATGTAATCTTTTTGTCGATATTCTCGCATTGTCCGCAGATGAGCCCGGTGCAACGGGTATCTAGACCCGTGGGTTTGATCGCAAGTTCGAGAGGGCTATTTAATGGAACTCGTTGACTGTACGAATCAAAAAAATCATTTTTGGGAAGCTCTCGGCCCTTTTCGATAATTAGGAAATCAATATGACTTTTAGCCACCCAGAGTTTTTCGTTCAGCACATCGAGGATTTGTGGCCCGTCGTCCGACCTTACAATCAGAGTATTGAGTTTGTCGTACTTAAAATCAATCGGCGAGGACAAGTGTTGGTCGTAACCTCTGAGGTCCGCGAGGGGAAGGTGCCTTTGGACGACCCAGGGGTAATTCGCAATGAGCAGATTGCGGTGGAAATACCGGGAAACATTAAGACCTCTGTATAAATCTTTTTTCCCTAGTGAACGGACTTCCTCCGCCAATTTTTTATTAAATGGCTCAGAGAGATCGAGGGACTGTTTCGCCCGGAGATTTAAATTAGATCTGTCGCTGAGAAAGCTCCAATGAAACTTTAAAAACAGTACTGTAAAAACGGCAATATAAACGAGTATGGCTTTGTCTTTTCGTTTCGATATTGTGACCACTGCCAGTCCGAAGGTTGCCGTAAGCATTTCCTTTCCTAGTGTTGGTAATCCAAACCAAGTTAATTGTTCTGCATTGCTAAAGATGATCGCTGTGGTAGCCATGCAAAAAAAGCTAACGATAAGAAGCGTACTCCACCACCGTATCTGATCAGTTACTTTTAGCGATTGGTCTAAAAGAATCGCCAAGAAAAAATAGAAATAGATGGATAGGATAACTAAATATCTCTGGTAAATATGCATTTTTCCAACGCCAGGGATCAAGAAAAATAGTCTCGCTGCTGGAGTATGGTCTCCTAGGCAAACACAGAAGAAGAAGAGATAAGTGAAGAAACTGTAGGTTAATACTTTCTTCTGCATTCTGGAAATATGCATCTTCGGTAAACAAACCAACCCGAGGATTAAAACGACTATATTTCCCATTCCCCAGGTTGGCAATTGATCTGCCGGAAAGCCTTTAATATGAATTGAAGGACCAACGATCGAGGCAAGATCTTTTAGCCTCCACGCATTTTCCAGGGCTGTATAACCATATTTATAATAGGCATACATAGATACAAATTTGGCGTAATCATAGTAACAGAGATAGAGTGGGGCTGCGATAGCGCTTGCAAAAATCAGTGGTGAAAAGAAAAGTTTGTTAGACCTATTTCCCTTATTCTCGACCGAAGGAGAAATTCGACTCCAAGCAATCGCTGTCAGCTCCACCATCATGATCGATATCAGGGAAAAAGGGATATACCCACCGAGATAGATGAATAAATAAATCAAACTCAGAGCAAATGAGTGAAGCTTTGAGTTTCGATCGTAACACTTTAGACGCAACCACAGTCCTATAGGAAACAACAGGGCATAAAAATAGAAAGTTACAAAAATGCCTATGGCGACGGTCGCCGCAATTCCTAGGAAGTAATTCAAACACAGAAAAAGTGAAGCGGTCCAACTCAACTTAAGATAATACCTCGAAATACGGACGAGAGAATAAGTTCCTATAAAAGTAAAGAACACCATATGAAAATAGAGAAGAGTTATAGCTCCAAGTTGAGTCAGAGGACCCAAAAGCCAGGCGAAATAAAATATAATCGGTGAATAAGTTATAAGATTAGGTCGCAGGAAAAATTCAGAGGCTCCAAACATTGTATTATGGTCGATACCGATGATCGAGCCTTCGCTAAGCATGTGACTGAGTTTGCAAATTTCTGCAACGATTTGAATGTAGTTATCGCCTTCTCCTAGCCATGCGATAAAAGGAAAATCCAAACTTAGATCCAAGATGTGCCTGAGGAAAGTTATGGCAAAACTAATGACGAGAGTGGATTGCAATTCTGTAAGATTAGGTTTTTTAAATATCATCTAATTCTGTTGAGTAAAACAAAGAGCAAAAGAAAGTGCATTACATCTCTACATTGTTCAATGCGTTAACTGAGTGGTGAATCATTCATGACTGATCAAGGTGAGGGGGAAATTCAGTTGAATCGCAATTCATAATATTTTAGTGAATAGGGAATAAGGATATAAAATGAAATCTTTTTGGTGGTTTAAAGAAGGATCGATTGCGGGAATGGCGCGCCCAGGATTTAATTCCTATCATTGGTTTGACTTACCGTTTGATGAGGCGATTCTGATGGGATGGGTTGGGCAGCATTCGGGGAAACCGGTTTCTTTAGAATCCTTCAAACACCATTTGCAAATCTACGGGCCCAAAATCTTTAAATTTTATAAACATGATCATGTGACAGGTCCGGAATTCTTAAAAGTCTTCGAGGATCATCAGCGATTCCAGGAAATTCTCTTTCGTCTCGCAGAACGGACTCAAATTTTAGAAAATGTGGAAATCCGTGACGGTCATCTCAAATTCAATGTCAGTTCTTCGCGCCTCAATCAGGAAGTGGACTTTCTAAAGCAGAAGGGGATCCATCAGATTGTGAGTCTCCCAGAAGATCATCACAATACCGATATCTTAGGCGAACACTTTAAACTTCATCACCTCAGTATTCAGGATTTAGGGGCGCCGACATTGCCTCAGGTGGAACAGTTTGTGGAGATTCTCAAACAGGCTCAAAAAGATAAGCAGGTGGTCGCGGTTCATTGCTTAGCCGGTATTGGCCGTACATCGACAATTATCATCGCGGCCCATATGCTCATGGGAAAATCCCTGACGGAGCTCAAAGGTGTCATCAGCGAGCGGAATCCATTCTATACTTTGGCGGGCTCTCAGCAGGAGTTCCTTCATTTCGTCGAAAAAACACGTCGCGCGTAATGCCTTTCGCGCAAGCTGCAATAAGTTTCAGCATGAATTCAGGGAGCTAGGACTTGTCCTGACCCTGTTTGCCATGTAGGCTTTTTATATGGCAGATTTTAATCGGCGTTTTAGTGATAATGACCCTTGTTGGCTGGTTAAAGTCGATAGTCGAATCCTCGGTCCCTATTCGTTTAACGAAATTGTTCTTAAACTTACATCCACAGAGTTTAAACCCTTTCATGAGTCTATTTCTCCGATGGACCGGTGGAGACCGTTGCAGAGTCAGGCGCTGTTTACGGCCGCCGTTGAAAAGCTTAAAAAACAAAAGAGTGAGGCCTCGGAGTTCACGTTTACCAAAACTGAGGGCAATACCAGTTTTACGCGAACTTTGGATATTACCAGTCACACACCTACTCCCATGGACCAGACCAGTACTCCCATCCACAACATAGAGACGTCTCGAAGTGTCGAGCTCGAGCGCCCTCGAGAAACGCCGGTGCCCCCGCCTCCGCCCAAAGCGTCTCACCACGAGCGTTCCAATAACCATTTGATGTTTTGGCTTTATGGGGTTGTCGTGATGATTGGTCTCAGCGCTGCGTACATGCTACTCAAGCCGCAACCCAAAAAAGAAGTTTCGGTCAGCCCAGAGCCAGCCAAGAATCAATTCTTAGTTCTTGTCGATAAAGGTCTCGAGCATAAAAAAATAGGGGAATGGTCGGAGGCTCTCAAATACTTTAAAAAAGCACAGCAGTTGAATTCTAAAGATGCGGATCTCATTTTTGAATTGGCTCCTTTGTATACCCAAGTCGAAAACCAACCCATGGCTTCGCGAAGTCTGCTCGAGAAGGTGATCGGAGGGCAGTACAAAAAAGAAAACGTGGTGCTGGCCCATACTCTGATCGGTTTAACTTACGCTTATGAAAACCAGTATAAAATGGCGAATCGATATTATGACGAAGCCCTTAAAACCGACGAGAGCTACTTCCCGGCGATTGTAAACAGCGGTTTTGCGCATCTCGCAACGGAGCAGTATTCCGATGCGGCGAGATTGTTGTCTCAAGCCACACAGCTTCAGCAGAATAATGTCATTCCTTATCTTTATCTTTTAGAAACTTACATTTTCCAGGGCATGAAAACGAAAAGTAAGGCGAGCTTTGAGAGTGCATTCACTCTCGCAGGACAGTTAGCCAATCGTTATCACGATGGTAAGCAGGAAATTCTTTTTATGCAGGCTTACGCCAGTCTTCGTTTGGGAAAAGACCTTGCGACGGTGACGCGGTATTTGCGAAACGCTCTGATGGTGGATCCTGATCAGACGCCGGACCACACTCATATCACGATGCTGGATTGGCGCGGTCTCAGCTGGAGCTTTTTTCAACCGATGTGCAATGAGTTGTCCAATGTAATGAAAAACGACGACCAGTACTTCGTGAGATTTATTTGTGCTTATAAAACCAATAATGATATTCAGGCCACGCAAATTGCCGAGGGTTGGGCGCAAAAGAGTCCGACAAACTCGATGCCTCTGGTGGCCCAAGCGCTCATTAAATATAAAATTGGAGACTTTGAAAAAGCCCGCGTTTCTCTCGATGTAGCTGCGCAGCAAGGGGCAACAGATAAGTTATTTTATCAAGTGGCGATCAAAGTTTGTAGCCGACTCAAAGACACCAAATGTTTAAGACAGTATCAAGACAAAGTTTCTTCGGTGGCACCTCTCCACGCCTATTTAGCAAAAGCGGGTGACGGTTCAGAAAAACAGAGTGTCTATGCGGGTCTTCGCGAATCTAATACTTATATCCCTCTTCTTAGGATGCAGTAATGCGAGGAATTGTTTTTATTCTTTTGAGTTTCATCTCCGCGATGGCTCAAGCGGATCGCAGTGGTGATATTCGTGTTCCTATCGAAGTTCTCGATAAAGTAAAATCAGAATATGGACTCAATAAAGAGACTCCTCTTAAAATAGTGTTCGTGGATCTTCTCGTTTCTTTTAAAGGGCCCGAGATAGATCAAACAAAAACGGTCGGTGCGTCCCAAAGGGTATTGGATCTTGCGGGAATCATCACGGCCCGGCATAAGAATTTTAAAATGATGATTGCACCTTCCGAGGACCTTCCTGGGCAAAGTCGAATGTTTTTTATAAGCCAGTACGAACCCATCACGGTCGGTAATAACATTTTCGGAATGGAATGCGGTCAATCACTGGTGTTTAACAAACGTCTTTCCGAATTTGGTGCCGAGGGGATTCCAGTTTCTAATTTTAGTTCGCACTACATTCATGTGCTCGGCGGTGATTATTTGCTGACCGTTCTCGAGGGAACCACTTTGCGCGTCGGTTATTTTAAACTGCGAGACGGTCGCCTTTTGCAGAAACTCTGCAGAGTGGGGTCCTAATGTCTTCAGATTCGACTCCAGACAAAGTCGCAAAAATTTTTATTGCCGATCTTAAAGATAAGCAGGCGGTCGCCACCCAATTCGTTGCACGAAACAAAGTTCTTTTAAAAGATAAAAAAGGCAAAGCCTATATTAGCTTGCTGTTGAGTGATTGTTCCGGAGATATGGACTCAAAAATTTGGGATAATGTCGAAGCTATAGATAGGGCTTTCGAATCGGGAGACATCGTGAGTGTGCGCGGTGTCGTGCAACTCTATCAAAACCGGATGCAATTTATTATTCACAAGTTAGAGCGATTTAGCGGCGATACGGATATGACCCAATTTTTAAAAAAATCAAACGTGGAGCCAGAGGCCATCTTCCTCGAACTCCAGAGTATAGTCGCTTCGGTCAAAGATCATCATGTCCGACAACTTTTGAGTGATACCATCACCGACGAGGAGATAAAGCCATTACTTATGATTTCACCGGCGGCGAAATCGGTTCATCACGCAAAATTGGGGGGCCTCATTGAGCACATCGTATCGATTTGCCGCCTCGCCAACGTTGTGACACCCTTATATCCTGCGGTTAATCGTGATCTCGTCCTTTTTGGTGCGGTATTTCACGACATAGGTAAAATTTGGGAATTTAAAATCGATCAAGGTGGTATTTCCTACACGGATCAGGGGCGTTTGATCGGGCATATGGCCATGGGTGTAGAATTGATCGAAAGAAAAGCATCAAAAATTCCGCAGTTTCCGAGCGCGCTGAAAGATCTTTGCAAACATATTGTACTTAGCCATCATGGCAAGTATGAATATGGCTCTCCAAAGCTCCCACAGACTCTGGAAGCTTACGTCGTATGGATGTTGGACGACATGGATAGTAAAATCGATTCGATTCAATCGGCCATGAGCATTGCGAGCCACGACGCTAATTGGTCTCAGCACTCTCAGTTGTTTGATCGTTATTTTTACCTTAAAGGGAAGCAGTGGGACTCGTAGAATTTTTAAATGTATACCGGAAGAACGATCCAGCCGCAAAATCATTGATCGAAGTGGCCTTACTTTATCCCGGCCCTAAAGCGATATTCTTTCATCGTTTGGCTCATCAACTTTACAATCTTGAACTTTATTTCTTGGCACGGCTCATTGCCGAATTCTCGCGCTGGATCACATTGATTGAGATTCATCCCGGAGCGAAAATTGGGCAACGATTATTCATCGATCATGGTTCGGGAGTCGTCATCGGAGAAACCGCAGAGATCGGTGACGACTGCATGATCTATCACGGAGTGACGTTAGGTGGAGTGAATCGCGAGGGTGGAAAGCGACATCCTACCCTTGAAAATGGTGTGTTGGTGGGAAGCGGTGCCAAGGTTCTCGGGAATATTGTTCTAAGAACGGGAAGTACCGTCGGAGCCAATTCTGTAGTCACTAAAGATGTCGATGCCGGCACCACCGTCGCGGGCGCTCCGGCACGTCCTATCGGTTAGTAATTCACTGGGCCTAGTTTGGCCACTTGTACGGCGGGATCAAAATACTTTTTGAAGAGTGTTTGCCCCAAGTGAGATGACTTGACCGTCCAGTATTTTTTATTGACGGTGAGTGCAGCGATCGCAATATGTCGGTCACCATCGGAAGCATAACCAACGAACCAATCCACACTGCCTTGAGGGTTATCTCCAGTGAGGTGACCGGTTTTCCCACCCATCTCAATCTGTTGATATTTTTTATTGCGAATTAAATTGCGGAAAGTTTTTCGAGAAGTTCCCGTCACTAAAGTTTCGCTCATCATTTCGCGAATTTTTTCGGCGGAGGCTGTGGACATCACGCTTCCACGCTCGAGTCCTTCGCCGCGGTAGACGATATTTCCGTCTTTGTCGCGAAGAGAACTCACCATATACGGAACGACCATAGCACCATCATTGATGATAGAAGCGGCGATCATAGCCCCTTGAACTGGGCTCATACGAGTGTGTTTTGTAAAGCCAGAGGCCGCCTCTGTGAGTTCGAAAGTTTTTTCCGAAGGAATCACTGCGGTCCCCGTATCCACTGGAAAATCTGTGGGAATGACTTGATTAAACATAAAGCGAGTGGAGTAGTCCTCAAGATCAGTGGGCGAAATACTCAGGCCAATTTTTCCAAAAGGAGTGTTCATGGATTTCGCAAACGCCTCACGAAGTGAAACGGTGCGCGTCCAGCGATTGATTTTGTCGAGCATGACATTTTTCTTATAAAGCGTCCAATTCCCTCCATTGAACTGAATTTTGTGACCGGGCTGTAAGCCGGCTTTGTCGATCGCCGCCGTTGCCGTTACAATTTTAAAAACCGAAGCGGCAGGGTAAGAGGCTCGTTTAATGAGATTCACGGGCTCTTGCGCATCTCTCTGAAAGCTGGAATAAACGATCACTTTTCCGGTTTCCGCGTCCATCATAAAAATCGCGCCGTAATCCGGTTTATATTGGCTCAGAAGTTTATCGGCTTGGCTTTGGAGAGCGTTATCAACCGTGTACTCTACGGTGTATTTTTCTTCGTCCTCGTGGTCCTCATTGAGATTTTTTAAAACAAGTTCCGTGGGGAACTCCATTTTCTCAAAATAAGGCGCCAAAGCTTGAGACAGTGTGGTTCGCTCATCCAGATTATTGCGGATCGTTTCCTCGGACGCTGGAGACACGATCTCTTGTGTTAAAAATGAAATCTGTAAAAGAATCATCGTAAACGCTGATGCCAACACCAGCAAAATCCATTTGTATCGACCGACCGTAGCAACCATGCTTCAACCCTAACGTAGTAAATTTCAGTTTTTACAGACTCTTAGGATAAGTCTATTTGGGTTTACGAGTCTAGGCTAGTTTTTTGACCCTGGTGTTTCAAAACGATGAAGCACAAGTGATACGGTCATGTCGCTAATGACGTTGACCACTGAACGGGCTCTCGCAAGAATCCAGTCCACAGTGAGAAGAAGGGGCAAAAGTTCCATCGGTAAACCCACGGTGGCGAGCACTAAGGAGAGTGAAATAAAACCCGCCTCTGGCACTCCGGCAACGCCCATGGCGGCGACCATACAGGACAGTACCGTCAATAGCTGCTGGGAGAGAGAAAGTTCAATTCCAATGGCTTGGGCAATAAAAATTGCAGCCATGGCTTCGTACAAAATAATGCCATCATTATTTAAATTTGTACCCACGCAGGCTCCAAGAGCCGAAGCCGATCTTGAAACCTTCAGTCGATCCAAAGCTTTTAAAGTGAGAGGTAATGTGGCGAGGCTACTATTGGTGCCGATGGAATTGATGATGGGGACTTTGGCTTCCCGCCAAAAAAGAGGAAGGGGCATTTTTACGACGAAATGAATCCAAGCTTGATAGACAATTCCCACGTGAAGCAAAAAACCCAAGAGTACAACGCCGACAAAATAAATTAAACTTTGTAACGGCGCTAGCCCGTATTCTCCTACGGATTTCGCCACCGCTGCAAAAACGGCGATCGGGGTCAACTTCACGAGCCAAGTTATGAGTCGTTCAAACAGGCTTAAGAATTCGGTGATGAGGGGCTCGAGAATTAGCGGTGTACTTTGTGAATTTCTCAGAGAGCGAAGTCCCGCGCCAATAAAAATTGCGAGCAGAATGATAGGTATAATCGAATTGTCCACAAAAGGTGCGATAAAGCTTTTGGGAAAATAGCTCATAAAAGTTTGTAAAAAATGAATTTCCCCGGCGTTTTGCATTTGAGACTGCGTAGTATCAATGGTCAGCGCCAATTGCTTTAATACGGATCCAACGTCAAATAGGTGTGATAGGAAAAGCCCTAAGCTCACTGCGAGTGCCGCATTGAGGAGAGCAATGCAGACCATTTTTATTCCGTCTCTCATCTGCACATGAGTTTTTACGACAGCGCCAAGAATCGCAAAAAACAACAGCGGGGCGGCAGTCATCTTGATAATATTAATGATCAATTGGCTCAGTTCTCCTAGAGGCTTAGCCTCGGGGCCCAGATAAAGTCCGGTGATGAGGCCCAAGCCTAGAGCGATAAGAATTTGTAATGTGAATGAGATTTTCATGGACTCGCCCCCGCGTCAGTTTCTATCATTATCCTTCAGCCCAAGGAGAAGCAACCAAATAACTCCATTGATTTTGGTGAGTTTTTATATATTTTAAGGGAATGTCCAAATTCTATAATCCCAAGAGAGCTCGCAACGTTTTTGATCCCACCTCCGATAAACCTTACAAGATCAGCCGCAGTAAAGTGGATTTGTTTTTGAACTGCCCCCGGTGTTTTTATAATGATCGACGTTTAGGTATCGGTCAGCCTCCGGGCTTCCCATTCAATTTGAACTCTGCCGTGGATACTTTATTAAAAAATGAGTTTGATAGTTATCGCGAATGTAAAATGCCACATCCACTCATGATCGCTCACAAAATCGATGGTGTGCCGTATGCTCACGAAGAGCTCGAGGCGTGGCGCGACTCGCTTCGCCGAGGGATTCAGTACCACGACGAGAATAGCAATCTGATCTTTACCGGCGGAGTGGACGACATCTGGATTAATTCTCAAAAAGAACTCATCATCGTCGATTACAAAGCGACATCTAAAACTGAACCGGTGTCGCTCGATGCCGAATGGCAAATTGAATATAAAAGACAGATGGCATTTTACGCGTGGCTCTTTAAAAAAAATGGCTTTAAGGTCGCTGCCACGGGATATTTTGTCTACTGTAACGGCAAAACAGATCGCAAACGATTTGATTCGCGATTAGATTTTGATATTTCGGTATTACCCTATGACATCGACTATTCTTGGGTGGAGCCTCTGATTCCAGAAATCAAAGAATGTCTAAACTCCAATTTACCTCCACGATCAGGAACGGACTGCGATATGTGTGCCTATTACGAGGCCAGGGCCGAATCTGAACGACAGCAGATGACTTTATTTTAGCTGGTATAGACTAACGAAGGCTTGAGCGTTACCAAGAAGACTGTTCTCGAAAGATTTACGTTTTAAGAGGTGCAAAGAGCTCTTTAAATTCTTGCGAGCTTCATCAAATACAATTTGCTCCTCGGCAAGATGGTGAACCACCACGGCGAACCCACCAAGTCTAAGGACCCTTTGAAAACTGTCAATCCACTGTGTGGCACTTGCAAATCTTACCGGCAATCCCCACTTTAAAGCTGGGTAGTTCGACACAAATGGAAAAAAACTAAAAACGAGATCCGCATTTCCGCTCCAATCGAAAAAGTCGGCGGCGATGTAACGGGCTTGGTCCTTCTCTAAGGAAATATAATAGTGAGCACGATCCCAACGGGAGTGGAAGTCATTTAAGATCGGGTAGGCATCGATTTCGATTCCCGTAATCGTTGGATCTGAACTTTTACTTCGCAAGAAGGCTCGGAGGGAAGGGAGTCGAATAAAGTCTTGGCAGCCGGCATCGACAACGTCTTTGATCGATTCAAGTGTGATTTCGTCTAAAATTATTTCGAGCCAACTGAGGGTTTGCGCGTTTTTGTGAAGGGCATAGGTGGAGAGCGAAGACTGATGCCGAACGAGATACTTATCTAATAGTCTTTGAACCTCGGGCGCGGGCGCAGCTAAAGTCTTCTCTTTGTACCCGTTTCTTTGAAATTTGAGCCGCGATCGTAATTTCCATAGCCAAAAGTTGGCATGAGAGTGAAGTGATTGTCGAAAGTCAGGAGGAGGGTGTAGCACGCATTATTAATAACTCGATAATTTGCCCAAGTCCATAACCGATACCGTAATCCAGAATCACTCCATCTCCATATCGTGTCGTCCCCATTTTATAAGAAACCGTTCTTGGAAAGCGAGGATTGTGGGGATCGAGGTAGGTCAGTGTTTGATGGGCGATATCGATGTCTAGGATAACAATGGTGTGTCTCTCCAATCCAAAGTTAACAACGACCAAATGGACTGCGTTTTTTTCTGGGAGTATTTCGTGTTCGCGAATTTGAAATTGCCGATGGGTGGCGTTGAGCTTTAGACCGGTATTACCTTGGGCAATGTTTTTATTGATAACCCCTGCGATGAGGTCGAGATTGCTTCCAAAACGCCCGTCATGATTATAAAAATCTAAAGCCAAGCGCAAGAGTCCCTTTACTTTTTGCGCAGCCCCTTCGTTGACAAATCCCTGGGTGGGAAATCCGTGATGGGCATGAAGTCCATGGATGGCATAGAGCGCCGAGACGTAGGAACACAAGCCTCCATTTTCCACAAGAAGACCTTCTCGCCGAAGCAATGGGTGCTCCTGATGTATCAACTGATCGTTAAGAGCGAGATCCGTCAGACGTGCGGAGGCGCTGGTGAATAGGCTATTCCGCCGGTCGAAGATCGTGGCTGGTTTTCTCCATAAATCATAGCAAGCCCTTAGTGCATCGGCCTGAGCCAATGGCGCGTAGACAGCAGAGATGATCAAAAGGATTAGAAATCGCATTTCTTTTCTTTCCAATGTGGTTTTTCAAGGGGGTAAGCCCTTTCTAGTGCAAGTTGGTGCACCTCTCAAGCGCTAGTTGGATATTGGTTTGAAAACTCGTCTGTAAATAATGCACGGGAGGTCGCAGCCTTTAACAATTTCGTCGCACTCGCCTAGACTGGGAGTCCTGGAGGGTTAACGTATGATTCAATTTTTATTGATTTCGATTTTGGGGTTATTGAGTTTAAATGTGGTTTTGGCGGATACAGTGGAATTTAGAATTCCCATGGGTACGGGAGACAAATCTTGGAACTCCCCGGAGAAGCCGGTAGAGGCCCGTTTGGGAGACATTTTGCGAATCATTAATGAGGATTCCGTGGATCACCAATTACATATCACTGCCGGAGCTCCCTGTGCCCATGGAGATAACATGAAGCCCGGAGAATCTTGGGAGTGTGTGATAAAGAAAGCTTATAATTTCCAAACCGATTTCAAGATGTACGATCACCATCGCGGAGAATCCGCACGTTTCTACTTCAGAACTATTGATTAGATTTGGTTTGAGCCGGGGCGCGAAGGGTTTTATCAAAGTCCATCAGCGCCGCGGTGGCTTCGTCCACCGACTGCTCTGGCATCGGCACCCGACTGATAAAACCAACAGCGTCACGCTCATAAATTTCTCTTAGAGATTTTTGATCTAAATTTTTATGGTCAATAAGATCAAAAGCAGCGGGAATAATGAGCATGCCTAAGAGCAATAACGTCAAACGGGGTACTACTTTCCTATCGATGATAGAACCAAAAAACACGTATTGCACGAGAAGAGCACCAAGAATCAAAAACGAATGGCAAAGGATCTTAAACACAAGACCTGTCGTCGACGAAACCGTAAACGGTAAAAGCACATATTTTTCAAAGTGCACAATTAGAAACCAAATGATGAGAACAAAGTAGATCCTTTTAAACGAGCTTCCACGCTTTGCCAGCCATCCCGGCAGAGTAAGAAGTCCGGCCAGAACTAGCATAACTAAAAGGAAGATCGTAAGGTGAATTAACGTATCTATTGCTGCGAGTACTGGAGATCTCTGCTCAAAAGTCACTTGGAATAGAGTCGCAAACAGTGTTCCTGCCATAAAGTACAAAGTGAGAAAGCTTTTATAGCTTAGATCCATAAAAGGAAGGAGAAAGTGATCGAGATCGACCTCCCTAAAAAATTGATAACGTTTGTAGTTGTGCTCCATAAGCGTAAACGCTTGGGGTTGCCGAACTAAAATATCGTCTCTCGTTGTAGGAGGAATCGGTACCCGAGTTTTCTCTTCGATTTCGAGGTCTTGAACAGGAACAGAGAAGAACAGAAAGATTTCGGTCCCAATTCGGATATTGGCAAGGTCGTCGATCTCAAAAGATTCGACTTTTTTGCGTCCGACAAACGAGCCGTTGGTGCTATTTAAATCTTCGAATAGGAATTTTTCTCCGACCTTGCTCAAGCGACAATGCGAATTCGAAACGAAAGCATTCTCAATGATGATATCCGCCGGAGCCTTTCGGCCGATGATCAAAGGAAATTGGCTGGCCTCTCTTTTAAAGAGCACAACTCCTTCTTTATTTTTTATTTCAATCCTAATTTTTTTTGTCTTCATAGATACTATTCCAAAAATAATTTAAGATTGAGGCTGTTTTTTCCATACTCATGGATTGAATTGTGGTGTTAAAAGAAATCCTTCGTTGCTTGCTATCCATCACATCTGTTTTTACAAATGTAACATATAGGCCGGGGAAGTTGGGGATTGGGCGACTACACAATCGCGCGATTATGTGGGTATCATTTTTGTTTCTAATGTGGTGAAAATTACAGTACATTTTGGATCCCAGAGTCGAGGCGTTCGGTGATTGCGACGAGGGTCTTCTATCGACGAAGCCGCGAAGCTCTCTTTCGATCTCTGCGGATTTTTTTTCAAACGAGTATGCATTTTCATTTTTGGCGATGGAAGAGACTATATTGAGATAAGCCTCAGTTGAGAACGAAAATGCGCGAAGATTTTTTCCTAAGTAGGAAACACTATCGTTCTTGCAGGCGAGATAAGTCGCTTTTTCTTTCCCACGAACACTTTTTTCGCAATGGATGCCACTTACTGGAAAAGAGAAGTTCAGGTGTTCAATTTTGAACTCTGGATGAGTTTGTGTAGGATTTCGCTGATAAAACTTTTCGTAGGAGTTGATGTTGTATAGAATTTGTTCGATCAATGGAACTTTAGAGATATAGAATTTGTCGGAACCCTTCTTGAGCCCATTATTAAGCATGGAGTGAATATGGGAGAGATTGGTAAGCGTGGAAAGGGTCGTGTTGGTGGTGGAGTCCTTCTCTAAAGTTCGATTGACGCCAACGACTTCACCTTTGTCATTAAAACAAGGACCGCCCTCCATTCCTGGCGCGAGAGCCAGTGTCGCTTGGCTCACTTTGGAGTAGCCAATATGCACTGTGCCTACAAAGCTTCCGATCATGATGTTGAGTTTTTGATCGATCGGGAAACCCATTGAGTAAATAATTTCGCCGGAGGCGGAGAGCGCTAAGTTAGAAATTTTAAGTTGACTCGGAAATTGGACTCCCTGAGAAGTCTTTAGTAACGCGAGGTCCGTCACGATATCCACATAGATGATATCAACGGGTATTTCTGAATTGAGATAGCTGATTGAGACATTGTATTTGGAAGCGTTTGTGACTTTATCAGCAACTAGTCGATAGGACGTCATCAAAATCCCATCATTTCCGTTGACTACAAAAGCCGTTCCCTGACTCTTCCGATCTGTACTCTTTTGACCGCGAACTAAAATTCGAGTGACAAGATTTTTATATTTTTCATATAAAACATCGGCCTCAATTTTTTCGACACTCGCGGTGTTTTCCAAAAGGGTTGGCAACTCCTCCGCCGGAGAAAGAGAGACGGTAAAACTAAATATAAAAAAAAGAATCCACGGCACGATAACGTATCGTAATTTTTGGCAGTTTTCTAAAACATTAGTCGCCGCTGGACGTACTTTTAAAACTTTGGTCGGGGCTTACTTTTTAAGTCGCCATTCCCGGTCGGTAATCAATCGCGCTCCGCGCTTAGAAAACAAATAAGACCACGCCCATTGCGCCATTACGGCCACGCGATTCTTAAAGCCGATGAGGTAAAAAACATGAACAAACAACCAAGCGAGCCAGGCCAATCGTCCAGAGAGTTTTAATTTTCCCGAAATTAAAACCGCTCTATTCTTACCGATGGTCGCCATTTGACCTTTGTCATTGTACTTAAATTCCGGTCTGTCTTTTTGGCCACGAAGATCCGCTTTGATGAGTTGAGCTGCGTGTCGACCTTGCTGTATGGCCACAGGAGCTAAACCGGGGAGAGTTTTCCCGGGTGCGATGTCAAAAGCGGCCATGTCTCCAGTGACAAAAACATTTTTAAATTCGGAAACAGTGAGGTCTTTATTGACTAAGATACGCCCAGCCCGATCCATCTCGAGCGGAGGATGAATATTTAATTGTGTCGCCTGCACACCCGCCGCCCAGAACACGCATTGAGAGGCAATAAAGGTGTCGCCAATTTGCACGCCCTCCGCGGTGATATTATTCACTCGAGAGGAGGTTCGAACATCCACTCCCAGTTCTTTTAAATCTTTTTCGGCCTTTGCAGAAAGATCCTCAGAAAAAGACGACAAAATTCGATCGCCCGCTTCTACAAGAATAATATTCGCTTGAGAAGGATCGACGCGTTTAAAGTCGTTGATGAGAACTGTGCGACTGATATCGGCGATAGCTCCAGCCAGTTCAACGCCGGTCGGGCCTCCACCCACAACCACAAAATTTAACAGCGGTTTTTGTTTTTCGGGGTCTAATTCATTTTCCGCATTCTCAAACGTCGATAAAATTCGGCGACGAATCTCTGTGGCTTGTTCTAATGTTTTGAGTCCAGGAGCAAAGCTTTCCCATTCGGGATGGGCAAAATAGCTGTGCTGAGCTCCGCAGGCGATGATCAAATAATCATAGGCCAGTTCCCACTGATCGATTTTAGAACTGATTTTCCGATTCTTTAAATCGACGTCGGTGACCTTCGCCCAATGAACTTCGACATTTTTAATATGAGCAAACTGACTCCGTATAGGCACCGCAATGTCTGCGGCGTTGAGGCCCGCCGTTGCCACTTGATACAAAAGAGGCTGAAACAGATGATGATTTCTCTGATCGACGAGAATGACGTAGGTGTCTGAATTTCGACTTAAGGTTTTTGCCGCGTTAAGACCGGCAAACCCACCCCCGATGATGACGACTATTTTTTTATCACGATGTTGGGTGGGATGAGCAATAAGCATGAGTGAGATGTATAGGAGCCTGAGTCCACGAGCAAGAGGAGAAATGCCCCGATATTTCTTGGGAGAATTGCCTTACAACTATGGTCTTGATTGCGTCTTCACCTCTTTAAATTGATCTTATCGAACTTCTGCTCATTGCGTTGGCAAAAAATCTTTAAGTGAAGTTGGACTTCGTTTTGCAATTGCAGAAACGAGTAAAGTTTAAGAAACGCGCTTGAGGAGGCACAATGACAGCGAACACGATTTATAACTGGGTAAGTACGAGCATGAAACTGATTTCCATCGGGTTTATTGTTCTACTCATTTCTGCAATGGCAAATGCACAAACAGATGCCGGTAACAAAAGTGTAGGGACTTTTCCAAAACCTACCGATGCCCAAGGCATTGAAGAGTGGAAACCCCACGTTGGTATTATCGCAGGGTTCGCTGATCCTGAGGGTCGTTTTCAATCGGCAGCAGAATATGGTTTAGATGTAGGATTCCAACCCTACATTCCTTTCGGATTGGGTATGGAGCTCTCATCGTCGTCCAACGAAATTGAAGATGCGGGAACGAGCGAGGATCTTACTCGTACAAAGTTATTGATGAAGGGGACTTACAACTTCGGTGGTAATATTGTCCTTCTCAGAGATAGCTTTGTGGGACTAGGTGCTGGCCCAATCTTCGAATCCTTTCTTGGTGATGACAATATTTATCTAGGTGTCATGCCTGTCGTCGGATTCGATATCCCACTTCAGGAAAAAGCCCGAGAGTATCTCTCTCTTGGTTTAAACGCCAAATACCTGATTAGCAGTGGCGGTGGACCTGATACATTCTCTATGAATGGTATCGTTAAATACTGGTTCTAATTCACCACTCTCGGCAACACTCTCATGTTGATGCCTCCCTCACCGGGGAGGCATTTTTTTTATAATTTATAGGTGTCCGTGCTTTTGAGTGCTAAAAAGCCTTCGTCCTTTAATGAGTAATTCGTAACGTGAATTTCTGATGGATGTGTTTCGATCAGATGAAACTCATTCACTCCTCCTCTTAGGCGATTGGAGATCGCACTCCCAGCAGCCAGATGAAGAGTTTTATGTTCGCTACGCTCAATGTGTTCGACGGTGGTACGATGATAGTGACCGCTAAGTACAAGATGAGGTTGAAGTTCGAACAGCTCGTCGGCTAATTTTTTCGGGCGAAGTTTGGTATGTTTTTGTCCCCGCGACAGCGGATGGTGGGTGATTATAATTTTAAGAGCTTGGGGCGAGGCTTCCTTAAAAATTTTTTGAGCTCGCAATATGTCTTTTTGTGAAATGTGTCCCTCGACAGTCCGCCAGCGAGTGACCGTATTAAGTCCAACGATGGCGACACTGTTGTCGCTAAACTCCGAGAGAGTGCGAGGCTTAATAAACTCTCGATACCGCGAAAAAGGATTAGCCATCCGTATTAAGGCGTCATACAACGGAATATCATGATTCCCGGGCACGGACACAATTGGCGTTTGAATGCGATCGATAAAGTCGGCCGCTTCTTTAAATTGGGATCTTCGGGCTCGCTGCGTCCAATCTCCACTGACGATAATGAGATCGAGCTTTTTCTCTAGACTCTTCAAAAAGCGCTCCAGGGCCGCTAGGGCGGGCGGATGGGTTTTGCCAAAATGAAGGTCAGAGAGATGCAGTATCGTCTTCATGAATCATATATGGAGAATCTTTTGATTATCGTCAATGAAAACACCCAAAGATCGGTGGATTCCGAGACGGGAATTGTTTTTTAGTAGATATGGCCTTATTATGGTCGACCATAACCAAGAACATGATTTGCTACTGAATTGCGACATTAAACCATGACGAGTCTCGAGAACACACTCCAGGAACATTTTAACCTTACGGCTTTTCGCACGGGGCAGAGAGAGATTATCTCTGCGGTTCTTAACCGGAAAGACGTGTTGGCCGTTCTACCGACCGGGGGCGGAAAATCTTTGTGCTTTCAGTTCCCCGCCGTCGCACAACAAAAATTAGTGATCGTGATTTCGCCCTTGATCGCACTGATGAAGGATCAAGTGGCATCACTTCATCGCCAAAATATTCCTGCGGGATGTTTGTACTCAGGTCAGTCTGATGATGAGAAACGCGAAGTGTTTCGTCAACAACAGCAGTCGAAAACATTTATTCTTTATCTTTCGCCAGAAAGGGCCCAAAAGCCTGGTTTTCAACAGTGGATTATGAATAAAAATATTGCCGTTTTCGCCATTGACGAAGCCCACTGTGTATCGCAATGGGGGCACGACTTTAGAGCTGAATACGCCCTTCTGGGAGTCCTCAAACAACTCCGTCCCGATGTTCCGGTTCTGGCTCTGACGGCGTCGGCAACACCGGCCGTGCTCAATGACATTTCTCGCCAATTGGGGATCCAGCGGGCCGAACGACATATTCACGGTTTCTATCGCCCCAATTTGTATTATCAAGTAGAGACGTGTGCCGATGATGGTGAGAAGTATCAATTTCTGTTTCAGAGTCTTACGCAAAATCTTGAGGGCCGAATCTTAATCTATTGTGGAACTCGCAAAATCACCGAAGAGGTCGCCGACATCCTTCAGCAGAAGTTTTCGGGAGTCGGCTACTACCATGCCGGTATGACTCCTAAACAAAGAACGGAAGCTCAGGATTCCTACCAGCGTGGTGAGACTCGAATATTAGTAGCGACAAACGCATTTGGGATGGGGATCGATCATCCCAACGTGCGGTTAGTGGTTCACTTTCAGATGCCGGGAAATATCGATTCGCTCTATCAAGAGATGGGACGAGCGGGCCGAGATGGGAAGCCCTCAACGTGTCTTATGCTTTATTCCAAAAAAGATAAGGGGCTTCAGTCCTTTTTTATTCAGCGATCCGATGCGCCCGCCAACATCAAAAGTTCCCGCTGGCAGACCCTTGATACCTTGGTGAATTATGCGGAAGGTGGAGAGTGTCGTCACGCTGAAATCTTGACCTACTACAGAGACTCTCAAAGAATTGTGAGTTGTGGGCACTGTGATGTTTGTGATCCTCAGTCGGATCGTAAAATTAAGGCTCCGATCAAGCCACTGAAGTTGGGGCATGCTAAGCCCGCCAGCGCTAAAAAAGGGAAACTCAAAAGAGATAAATCTGAAGACGCAGTTTTAAATGGGGAACAAGAGCAACGGTTTCAAGATCTTCGTGCGTGGAGAAAGAAAAAAGCGGAAGAGCTAGATACCCCCGCGTTTATTATATTTAGCGATAAAACTCTGCGCCATCTTGCCGTGGTGAATCCGCAGTCCCTGGATGAACTTAAAAATGTTTACGGTGTGGGAGAGGCTAAAATTGAACGTTTCGGTTCTGAACTTCTTCAACAGATGTGGCCGACTTAGGCTTCGCAAGTCTTTTATATTTTTGCCCTAACCAAAACGTGGTCAAGAGCCATGCGCCAGTGATCGGCAATATCACCATAGAGCTTCCGGTGATTCCAAGTCCGAGAGAGTAAATCAAAGCTTGCGACCACGCACCGACCTGGTCACCCAATCGGTAAACTCCGGTATCAATAAATCCTTTGGCTTTGTATTTGTCTTCGCGAGATACGACGGTGAATAGGATTTCACGAGTAGGTCGGGCTAACGAAAACTCTCCGGCTCGTCTTGCCGCTTGAAAAATCATCAGGACGGTCATCGTGGGCAAAAATACTAAAATCGAAAAACCGGCGAGGGTCAGTAGTGGCATGATCGCTAAAGTCAGAGTGACTCCAAGCAGGCGTAGGCTTTGACTGGTCAAAAACATTTGTGAAACCAGAGTTAGAATATTGACCCAAAGGTCAATTTTTGCGAAGGCGGTGGTTTGCTCTTGAGGGGTTAAAAAGTTGGCTTTTACGATCTCGGCTTGCTGAAAGTAGAGTGTCGTCGAGGTGATTGTAAATAACAAGACATACGCCGAAATGGCTAAGAGATATGGGGATTTAAGAGTATGGGTCAAACCTGACATTAAAGAGCCGCCCACCGCCTCGGTTGGAATTTCTTTTTTCGCCCGCGATTTAGAAAGTTTAGAAATTCTTCGCGCACAGAGAATAGAAACTTCAATGCAGAAGATCGAGGCTAAAAGCAAATAGTAGGGAGAGATGCGACTTGCGAAGTAGGCGGTGACGGCTGATCCGGCAATTCCACCCAGCGTCCCTCCGGCAGAGATAATTCCAAACAATCGGGTGCCTTGCTCGGAATTAAACACGTCCACCATGAGCATCCAGAAAACAGAACACACAAATAAGTTAAAAACGGAAATCCAAATGAAAAATGCACGACCAACCCAAACGATCTGTTCCGGAGCTAAGTAAAAAAATAAAAATAAAAACAAACAAAGATTTAAAGTAAAGAAACGGTAAATGATCGTGATCAATGAGGAGCGTGAAAACTTCTTAGCGAGGAGAGCAAAAGGTAGATTACACACCAAAATTGTAAGTAGAGTGCCGGTATACATCCAAGGAAGATTATGAATTCCACCGGCAATTCCCATCTCTTCTCGAAGAGGTCGTAAAATATAATAGGCGGAAAGAATCGCGAAGAAGTAGATCCATGACCAAAGTAAGAGAGAAAGCTCGGAGCGCTTCACGTCGAAGATTTTATGGAGCATTGAGTCCTCGGCTATAGACGGAGACGGCTTCCCATAAACTCGCTCGAGATATGGGTTTTACCAGGTACGAAGTGAAGCCCACCGAGAGGGCGCGATCCCGTTCGTATTGATGGGTGTGGGCCGATAAAGCAATGATCGGTCCGGTCCAACCTTTTTGACGAATATGAGTAACGGCTTCGAAGCCATCCATCTCCGGCATCTGAATATCCATCAGTATTAAATCAAACTGTTCGCGGTTCATGAGGTCAACCGCCTCGCGTCCATTATTAGCGAAAGTTAAATTGGCATTCGTCGGTGCCATAAACATCTCGAGAAGGTATTGGTTGTCCTCGGAATCTTCGGCGGCAAGAATTTTCAGATGAGAAAAGTCATAAGGAATCGTCGCGGTCTCCCGGGAGGGAGCTTCGCTGCCTTCCGGCAGAGTTTGGTTTTTTAATGTAAACACGAAGGAACTCCCTTTTCCCATCTCGGTTTGGGCGATGAGTAAATCACCATGGAGAAGGTTGGCCATTTTTTTTGAAAGCACTAAGCCGAGTCCGGTCCCGCCAATGCGGCGCAAATTGGGGTCGTCAGCCTGATGAAAGGGTTTAAATAGTTTCTGAATGTGTTCCGCGGAGATTCCGATCCCGCTGTCGGTTACGGTGATCTCCAGCATTTCTCCGTCGGTTCGTTTAAGGCTCACAGCTACAAATCCCTTGTGAGTGAACTTAATGGCATTGCCAATAATATTGGTGAGAATCTGACGGAAGCGAAGCTTATCGCTCACAATAAAACAAGGTGTGTCCTCGGTGGTAAAAGTCAGTTGAATCTGTTTTTTCTCGGCCTGGAGCTTTAATCCTTGAATAATTTCATCGATGATTTCGACGGCGCTAAATTTAGAAAGACGAATGCTGATCTTCTCGTTTTCGGCTTTGGCCAGGTCGAGCAAATCGTCGATGAGGAGACCCAATTGTTTGGAGTTCCGGGAAATGACTTCGACCCATTGTCGCATTTCGGCACCGAGCGTCTGCGATTTAAGGATATCGGTAAAACCCTTGATGACCGCGATCGGTGTGCGAAGCTCATGGCTCACGTTAGCGAGGAAGCGACTCTTGGAGGTATTGGCCGCGAGCGCTTCGTCTCGCGCCCGTTGAGCCTCCAGATAGGGGTTCGACACACACTCAATAAAGACGGCGCGATATAACAAGACAAAACCAATGGCTTTATAAAGGTGGCCTGCAAAGTTGTAGAGGTCGTCAAAGTCTCGATATCTGGTAAAAAAGAAACCGCTCATGGCGAAGATAAAACACGTGCACCCGAGCCAGTGATAACTGACAACGTTGTTTCGCGCCTTCTTGAAGAAAAGAAATCCAGCGACGAGGTTAATTAGCACAATCGTCCACTCCAGACTTACTTTTAATGGAGTGAGTCCCTGGCCGGGCACAAACATGACGGGTAAATCGTCAATGTTGAAAAGTAAAACGTAATACCATCCGCCAATCCACAACGTCGCAAATAGCATAAGCCAACCACGAAGACGATGGTCAAAATTTTCGCCGGGCTTAAATAGACTGACATAGAGAAAACCGAAGGAGCCGGCAAAGCGACTCGCCAGCCAAAAATAAATGGCTTTGTTCGGTCCACTGGCGGTGACAAAGTCGGGCATTCCCGAGAATGAAAGGGTGTGTCCAAAATCAAGCCAGCCTACCATAAAGCTGACAACCGCAAGGATGAGGATGTCAGTGGAGCGCACGTTTTTATAAGTCGCCCAGCCCACGGTAAATATTCCGAACGAGACAAGAATTCCCAAAAATTCGAGAACCATATGGATGGGGAGATAGTTGTTGGTGATATTACTGATCCAACTCGTGCTGGGGAACGACGTGATCGCGAAGATCAAAAGAAAAAAGAAAGCCACGGTCGAGCGAGAAAAGTAAAAATTTTTATCCTGCGACGAAAGTTCTAACCCAAACATGTCACGAGACTTTCTTTTGGCGCACATGGCTCAATATATAGCTCAAATGCGCTCCACATAGAGTGATCAGAGCCGAATAATAAATCCAAACCATAAAAAAGATCACAGACCCTGCAGCTCCATAGGCAGAGCCCATTCCGTTGTTGCCCAAGTAGATGGCAATTGTTTCTTTTCCGATAACAAAAAGAACCGAGGTTAGGAGACCGCCCCGGGCGGCTTGCATCAATGGAACTCGTGGAAAGGGAACATACAAAAACATCACGGTAAAAAATGACCCGTAGAGAATAATCGAAATCAATATATTTACCGTTATAATGATCGTCGATCGATCTCCAGAAAATGGAGATGAAATATATGAGGATATAATAAGTGATGCGGCGAGAATAAAGATAAAGCTTAATGCCAGAATAACGTGAAGAAGACGCTCTTGAAGAAACAGTACCGTCGTGTGCACCAGCGAAATATAAGGGGTCTCTTCCGTACGACAACGAAAAATTCGATTCAGAGCAAATCGAAGTTCACCAAAAACGAAACTCGATGAGATTAATAAAGTTAAAATTCCCAGGGCTCCGGCAAACCCTCGCAAATCGGAGCGCTGTTGAGCGTTCTCAATCACCATTTGTAAAGCGAGAGCTCCTTCAACCCCAACTAAGCGTTGGGCTTCCTCTAAAAACACATTTTTAAAATCAAAGGTAAACTGAGAGGTGACCGTCACAAAAATAATCAAAGTGGGAGCCAAACAAAGAGCTGTATAAAAAGCCAATGAGGCCGCTAATGTGGTGGTTTCATCTTTATTGAATTTTGTGATGAACTCATCGGTGACCCGGTAAAAAAACGATCTCACTTTTTTCATGGCTATAGTATTACCCAGCTTTGTCCGTGAGCCAAGAACCATTAGAAAAAGAAAAGCCATCTTTATTTTTGAAGTTGAAAGTCAGTTCACTTTAAGGGGAAAATGGATCGCATGAGTGACGCATTGAGGCCTAAAACTTATCTCGGTTTATTACTCATTGGGCTTTTCGTTTCTATTTCATTCCACCCCGGATTGAGAAATTTTTTCCAAGTGCGTGGCCTTCCTGCGAAGACGGTTCAAGAGCGCATCGAGGAGCACCGATCGACAGAGGAACGACTTAAGGCTGCTTTTACGCAAGTTCAAGTCTCCTATCCCCCCAAGTCGGTGACGCTGCTGTTTCTCAAGGATAAAAAATCATTACAGCTTTACGCGGGTGACGAAAAAGCGAAATTAAAACTGATTAAATCCTATAAAGTTTTGGCGGCGAGCGGGAAACCAGGGCCAAAGCTCAAGCAAGGCGATTATCAGGTCCCCGAGGGAATTTATAAAATTACCTATTTGAATCCCAACAGCTCCTATCATTTATCCTTGCGCTTAAATTACCCCAATGAGTTTGATCGTGAAATGGCCAAAAAAGAAAACCGATCGAATCTAGGTGGAGATATCATGATTCATGGCCGAAATGTTTCTGTGGGCTGTATTGCCATCGGTGATCCAGGAATCGAGGAGGTTTTTTTTCTGGCGAGCAAGGTGGATTACCGTCAGTGGACGGTTATTTCTGCTCCGACAGACTTAAGAGTTCAGGCGAGGACATTTGTCGTCTCCAACCCGCCATGGATGACTCATTTAGACCAGCAAATAAAGAGTGAATTGGAACTTCTCCCACGCTAAACTGCATGCATTATGCAAAATACATTTGATCCTTCCTCTGTAAAACATGAACGCAGCCATTGGAACACCCTACGACAGTTGGCAATACACCTTTGGCCGGCCCAGCGCTGGAACCTAAGAACTCGTGTGGTCTTTGCAATGCTATTCTTGATACTCGCAAAAGTGATCAACGTTTGGGTTCCTTTTTTTCTGAAATACGCTATTGATGCTCTTTCTGTGGAGTCTTCATTGCTCACCATCCCCGTCGGAATCATCGTTGCGTATGGACTGGCGCGGGTGAGTGTGCAGGCCTTTGGCGAAGTTCGAGATATGATTTTTGTAAAAGTAGCGCAGCATGCTCAACGCACGGTGGGGCTTGAGACGTTTAAACATCTTCACTCTTTGTCTTTGCAGTTTCATTTGAGTCGTCAAACGGGAGGTCTCTCAAGGGTCATCGAGCGCGGAACTCGCGGTATACAGTTTGTTCTCCATTTTATGACATTTAATATTGTTCCCACGCTGCTAGAGCTGTTTCTTGTTACCGCGGTGTTATTTTTTAAGTTCAATATTCTTTTTGCGGCTATAACTTTGACCACGATTGTTCTCTATGTATATTTGACGCTCGCAGTGACGGAGTGGCGAACAAAATTTCGGCAACGTATGAACAAAGAAGAAACCCATGCGAACACCAAGGCCGTAGATAGTCTGCTCAATTTCGAAACGGTGAAGTATTTTGGAAATGAGGAGCACGAATACAAACAATTCGACGCCTCCTTAGCTCGGTATGAGTCGGCCGCAGTTCAGAGTCAGAGCAGTCTCGGTTTGCTCAATATGGGGCAGGGAATTATTATCGGCGTTGGATTGGTGCTTTTAATGTATTTGGCCGCAAAGGGTGTGGTTGAAAAGACCATGACTGTCGGTGACTTCATTTTAGTGAACACTTTTTTAATTCAACTTTATCTTCCATTGAATTTTTTAGGTTTTGTTTACAGGGAAATCAAGCAAAGTCTGATTGATATGGATAAAATGTTCGAACTTCTCGATGTCAGTCCCGATATTGTAGAAAATAAAGATGCCAAAGAGTTGCAGGTCCATCAGGGCAAAGTGATGTTCGAGAATGTCGTCTTTGGATATTCGGAAAAGAGAACTATTTTACACGGAATCAGTTTTACGGTCAGTCCCGGAAAGACGACCGCCATCGTCGGTCCCAGCGGTGCCGGAAAATCAACAATCTCGCGGCTCTTATTCCGATTCTACGATGCTCAACAGGGAGCCATTTCTATCGACGATCAAAATTTGAAAGATGTGACTCAACATTCATTAAGAATGAATATCGGTATCGTCCCTCAGGATACAGTTTTATTTAATAATACGATCGGATACAATATCGCTTACGGGAAAACGGGATCCAGCGATGAAGAAATTCGCAGAGCCGCGCAGATGGCTAAAATTCATGATTTTATTATGAGTTTACCAGATGGCTATAATACGGAAGTGGGCGAGCGTGGACTTAAGCTTTCGGGCGGGGAAAAGCAAAGAGTCGCCATCGCTCGCACCATGCTCAAAAATCCTAAGATTCTGCTCTTTGACGAGGCGACGTCGGCTTTAGATTCTCATACAGAAAAGTCGATTCAGGAGTCGCTCAAAGAGGTTTCCAAGAATCGCACGACCCTAGTCATAGCCCATCGATTGTCGACGATCGTCGACGCCGATGAAATTTTAGTTTTAAAAGACGGGTTAATTGTTGAGCGTGGCCTTCACCGAGAGCTTTTGGCAAAGAAGGGGGAGTATGCCTCGATGTGGAAGAAGCAGCAGCAGGAGGAAGACGCTCGACTCACACAAGGACCTGATCCTGTGTGAGTCGTTGGTCGATTAAGGGCAGAGTGTAGCTCTCTGCTTGAGTCGATCCAGCATCGCGATTGAGAGTTCATCATGGTAGAGTCCATAAGACTCTACATAAAGTCCCTTACAATCTTTTCCGGGGATTGAGATCGCATAGATTATACATTGATCATCAGGATCCGATGAGTTCTCAATTCGACGCATGCAATCCACTTCGAAATCTTTTGGAAAAGCGATGACCTTCCCGGATTGACATTCGAGATGGTCATATTTCGGTACGATGTTTTCGGTGTACCCCTGCTTTTCAAATTCTTTAATGGCCTCTGACAACGTCAGCATCCTGCCGGTTCCAGATTGCAAAATATCTTTACTGGTGATTTGTGACATTACGGATTCCACGAATTTCCTCCTGGTAAGGATGGCGGTTCTACCGCAATCCTAAAATCCTAATTTGCAAAGCCGGGACCCGTGCGTACGGCGAATAAAGCGAACTTCAAACAGACTGTGCGAAAGAAAAACCCATCGTGGGGCATAATTCTACACCACCAAAGTATCACGATTGAGGATTTTTTTTCCACTGCTGCTGAGTGAGTAGCGTGACCGTCTCCGTGTTGGGATCAAATGCGATGATGATTTCACCCTTTTGAATTTGCCGTTCCACCTGTTTTATTTTTGTTTCCAAAGACACTTCTACGGAGCCGTAGTCCGTGCCTTCGCGAAGGATAAAATTGGAGATAATTCCGTGCAACGCCTCCTCCGACAGCGCGGAGGGCGGAACCTCTATGGGAGGGATCTCATCCTTTTTTAGATTTGTTGGTTCCATAGACAAGTTATGGCTGAACATTTTAACAAAGTAAATTATTATATATCGCAAGCTGTGGAATTCCGTTGAGAATCCCACGAAACGTCAACGAGGACCTTGTTTTATTCGAGGAGCGACCGATCTTTTAACCATGGAAACCGAAATCTTAATCAAAGAAAACTGGTTGACGCAAAAACCGAAAGAGTCTGCAGCACTCTTTTCGATTCTCCTGATTGGACTGGTACTGCTCTTGGGAGCGAGTTCCGTCGTCAACACCAGAGGTATTCATGATTTCATGATGGCCTCGAGGGATTTAGTTTTTACAAAAGGACAGTACTGGAGGCTATGGACTTCGCTTTTTGCTCACGGCGGATTTGATCATTTGTTGGGAAACGCCCTATTATTCTTTCCCCTGTCTTATTTACTTATGGCTCACTTTAGTTTTTTATTTTTCCCATGGGCGGCGCTTCTCCTGGGAGGATTGATTAACGCGGTCGTTCTACAAACAATGGCACCGGAGACTTTTCTGATAGGAATCTCAGGAGTTGTCTATTGGATGGGAGCTGCATGGCTCACTTTGTTTTTGCTAGTCGATCGAAGAAAGATTTTTAAGAGACGCTTTGCTTACGCTTTGTTTTTAGCTTTAATGATTTTTGTTCCGGAAACCTATAAGCCTGAGGTGAGCTATTTGAGCCATTTCGTTGGTTTTATTTTTGGGATTGGTTCCGCGATAGTTTACTACGGGATAAACATCGCTCAGTTTCGTTCGGCCGAAGTCAGAGAATATATTTATGATGACGAATTCGATTGGGAGGATGGTCAGCGATTTTTCGGGGACGCGATCGAATCAGAATCTGATCGCCAAGTTTAAACCAGTCGAGTTTTTAGCCTTCGGTAAGAGTTAGGGCGAGGGTTATCAAAGGCCTGTTGCACCAGCTGGATTTGCTTTTCCACCATCACATCAAAAACGGAGAGAAGCGCATCGTGCTGGCCAGTGGGAGTGCCTAGTGCGGGGCTTAGGAGTTCTAGGGTGTGATGGATGGCTTCAATCGTCGAATAACAATGCTCTCGAGGTTGCTTTCGCACTCTAAAACGCGAGGGCTTATCTGGAGTGAAGCAAAAGCGTGGAAGTGATTGAATGTTCTTGCTCTGATGGATCATTTTTCTCGCCGTACACCAGGTTCCATCGATAACTAGAATCATAGGAATTTTGCCATTTGGAAAAAGGGCGCGTTTTTCGTCGTGACTGGCGCGAGAAATATCAAAGGACTGGGCGCCCGGGTATAAAACTATGGGAGAGTAGCGGTCATCGGCGAGAAGTGTGTTGAGTTTTTTATCGTGAGTGTAATCTTGCCCTTCGATCAGCTCTGATTCCTTCAGACATAGATGCGCCATTCGCCCCGTCGCGATTCGCCGCCGAACTTCAATAGGATGAATTAGAATTACAAATTTTAATTGAGGATCGAAGCATTGAATATGTTCGCAAAAGCATCCGAATCGGGGTTGGCGGCAGCGACGACAGAGTTCTCGTTGGGTATTTATTATTTCCACGTGTCCATGCTAGCAATCTCGAAAGGAGGGGTCTCGGGAGAATTCGAATTACCGACAAAGGTCGGGTTTGTGGGGGACTGATCTTTGGTACAGATCTTGTTATTCATTCGGGGGTACAGAGGTTTAAAATGAATAAGTTGAATTCGACGAGTTTATTGGCGTTTACAGTGACTATTTTTGGAACTCAGGCGGCGCAAAGTGCTCCTGTTTGTTTTGAGCTCTTTAGTAAGATTGGGTCCTACTCCCCCCGATTTGCAGAAAGCCAGTCCCCAATGAACGGGATTCAAAACGGTCAACAGCGCCAGCAGGGCTACGTACTTCTTATGGGCTTCCATGCGGGCCGCAGCGCCATCCTCGGTGGAATTGAATATACATTGTCGCAAAATACTCTCAAGGTTGACCGAGTGGTGGATAACCCTGAATTTTATGGGAACAAAGTCTATCGTTCGGTTCTCGAAAGAGCGATTCAAAAAAACAATCACGTCCAACAGATTTTGATCACCCTTGATCAACGTTTTATATCTGCTAACGATATCTCTGTTTTAGAGCGAATGGGGACATCCGCTCTCAAGGACAATGCCGTTGTTCAGGAGCTCTCTTCTATAGGATTTAGCAAAATCAAAGATGTTCACATTTTCGAGCTCAATGGTCGCTCGGTCGTTTCGCTGATCTTTGAGCGAGATTAATCCTAAGCAGCCCCGTGACACTTTTTATATTTTAATCCGCTACCACAGGTACAGGGGTCATTGCGACCGACCTTAGGAGCCTCTCGTACAATAGGTGTCTGAGGAGGGTGATGGTGATGACCTTGTCCCTCCGCATGGGTGTGAGAGTCACCTTCTGCAAAAAACCAACGGTCCCCTTGTTTTCTAAATTTTGCAACCTCGTGATGTTCAATCACTTTTCCATCAGCTCTGTATTTTGCAATAAACTCTACTGTGTTTCCTTGAGCTGCAATCACATTGAGACCGAGCCATTCTGATTTCGCCCATTCTTTAACATCTTTTTCGACGAAACGTTTGCGGGCTTCAGGTGTTAAAGTGTTTTTAATGTAAGTGATGTCACCAACCACATGAGCTGTGTATCTCGACCTCATAAGAGCTTCGGCGGTCTGAGGCTGCGCGGATCCTTTAAGGAAGGGTTCGCAACATTGAGAGAAATTGATTCCGCTACCGCAATGGCAAGTCATGAGAGATCCTTTCGTTAGAGTTAAAGAGTATGCGCTAAATTGAGTGTCTCGTCACGGACGAGATTGACAGATTTGGGGTTTCGCATAAAATGCTGAGCGACATGCCTCTCGACTTTAAAAAGCTCCTTTCCGCTCGATTTCTATTTACTTTTGCCGTGCAAATGCAAGCCGTAGTTCTCGGTTGGAGAATCTACGAACTACTTAAAGATCCCTTATCCCTTGGATTTATAGGTCTGGCCGAAGCGGTTCCGGCCATCGGCTTAGCGTTGTATGCGGGTTACATTGTGGATCGCTCTCGTCCACTGGCGATCTATCGCAGAGTCATGTACGTGAGTTTTTTATCAGGGGCTATAGTTCTCGCCGAGCATATATGGGAGGCGCGAATGAGTTTGGTGACTCAGGCAGGATTGCTCTACGGAGCTGCGTTTTTAACAGGACTGGCACGGTCGTTTGCGCAGCCCTCGATCTATGCTTCTGTGCCACGATTGGTGGAACGTCATCAGCTCATGCGGGCAACGGCGATGACAAGCTCAGCGATGCAGATTGCGCGAATCGCAGGTCCCGCCTGTGGCGGTTTGGTTTTTGGTTTTTTTGGGGCGATCGTTTCTTCGTCGATCGTTTGTGTGTTACTCATATGCGCCAGTATGTCGATGTTGCTTGTCAAAAAGGACATACCTCCTCCAGATACTCGTCATAAACATGCCTCGATTCGCGATGAGTTTTTATCGGGTATAAGGTTTGTATTTAATCACCCCATTTTATTGCCGGCCCTTTCTTTAGATATGGTCTCCGTATTATTCGGGGGAGTGACGGCGTTACTTCCTATATTTGCCGAAGAAGTCCTATTTGTCGGGCCCAAGGGACTGGGAGCCTTGCGGGCCGCACCGGCAGTGGGTGCGGCGCTCATGAGTCTCTATTTGGCGCGCCATCAACTCAAGGGCAGATCAGGTCACTGGTTGTTTTCTGCCGTTACTGGATTTGGAATCTGTATTTTGATCTTCGGCCTGAGCGAAAACTTTTATTTATCTCTTGGAGTTCTCGCACTGAGCGGTTCGTTCGACAGTATAAGTATGGTGATTCGCTCATCGGCAGTGCAGTTTTTCTCTCCGGATCATATGCGGGGGAAAATTTCTGCAGTGAATTCTATCTTTATAGGATCGTCCAATGAGCTGGGAGAACTCGAGTCGGGAATTGCGGCGAAAATTCTGGGAACCGTTCCCGCCGTTTATTTTGGTGGAATCATTTGCCTGATCACCGTGGCCGTAGCCGCATGCGCCTCGCCGCGACTACGTATGCTCGACCTTAAGGACCTGGAAAAATAACTAAAAGTCATTACGACTATCGCTTTGTGGGCTCACCTGATGAGTTCGAAGATGGAACGGGATGGCGGTCTTTCGAATCGGAGAACTGAATCTTTCTATTCTTCATCATGATGTCGTCTCGAGAGTCACTCCGATACGATTTTACAGAGATTGAGCTTTTATCATTGATACCCGTGCTCTCAGTGCTTTTCGTTCTCTCATTCGTTTTCGTGGCCGACACTTCATCAGCGACGCTCGTTTCTATGGCATGAGCCGAGAGAATAAATAGGGAAGAAACAAACATGATCGTAAAAATTGTTAATAGAAATTTCATAACTATCCTCCATAAAAAAAAGGGGCGATAAATGCCCCCTTTTAATTCATATGCACTGACTCTTATCGTTGCTGAGGAGTTTGTGCATTTTTGCGAGACTGAGTTTTATCTTCTCGACGAGAGGGAGCATCAATATCAGACTCATCTTCGAGATCTGAATCCATGTCATCGTCTTCGTACTGAGATGCTTTTTCTGACTTACCGCCAGCAAATTGTTGATCTTTTGATCCCGCAAACCGTTGGTTCTCTGCATCGTGAGAGCTCATCTTCTTGTTTTGATTCTGTGAATCTCTTTTTTCCATAAAAACTCCTTTGACGTAAATCCATTTGCGTCATCTCGTCGAACGTGAAGTTCAAGACTCGAGATAACATGGCATCAGGTTGTGCAACGAACAGGCCATGCTCGATAACGACTAAATTCGACCCAAATTGAATTTAAAACGGTTTAATAGGAGGGTCTCAATTTTCTGTTTACAAATCGCCACGGGCTCCGGGGCGATTTTCCCAAAAATCAAAGTGGAAAATTTTTGGAATCAATAGGTCTAGGTGGTAATGATTTGGCGCGAAATTTTTCGGCGACCTACCAGCAATATGCAAAGTGCCAAAGTTGAAGTGGTCGCCATCACAACGACGATAGGAAATATGTCTCGAACACCGAGAACCCCTACAACCGTGGATGCGAGGGCGCCAATACCCATTTGTATAAATCCCATAAGAGCGGATGCACTCCCGGCTGTTTTTCCAAAGGGGGCCATGGCGAGAGCGGTGGAGTTCGGATTGGTTAAGCCGAGACACGAAAGAATGGTAAAGAGAAAAACAACTGTTCCCACAACACCAATCCAACGCATTGAGGTCAGCCAGCATAAACAGATGGCCGCGACGACCTGTAAGATAAAACCAAACTGCAGCACTTGTTCATTTTTGTATTTTTTTAATAAAAGAATATTAAGCTGACTACAACCGATAAGCCCAGCGGCGATAAAGGCAAAGATCCAGCTGTAGGTTTGTGCGCTCAGACCGAAAACGTCCATAAAAATAATCGGCGAACCCGCGAGATAAGTGAAGAGCCCAGAAAACGCGACCGCTCCCGAAAACACGTAGGTATAGAACTGAGGTTCCCTTAAGATTTTTCCGAAAGTTTTAAATATGGGCCCCAGTTTTAAGGAAACGGAGGGGTCCGCCTTATGACTTTCAGGAAGCAGTGTTGATACCGTGAGAAGAAGGAGAGCGGCGATGACGGCCAGAGCGATAAAAACAGAGTGCCAACCAAAGTAAGTGGAAATGTAGCCACCTGCTGTCGGGGCTAATAAAGGAGATACTCCGAGAATAAGAACCAAAAGAGAGAGGACCTTGGCGCTTTCTTGCGTCGAGAATAAATCTCTCACCATAGCCATTGTTGCCACACCAGCGGCGCAACCGCCGATGGCCTGCAAGAAACGTATACAGATAAGAACTTCAATCGATTGCGCCAACAAACAGCCCAGCGAAGATATAATATAAAGAGCGAGTCCGACACATAAAGGTTTCTTTCTTCCGAAACGATCGAGAAGGGGCCCGTAGAACAATTGCCCCAACGAAAGGCCAATGAAGTAACTTGATAACGAAAGAGAAACGCTGGCGACCGTCGTATTAAAATCTTTCGCGATCTCCGGGAATGCCGGGAGATACATATCAATGGAAAAAGGGCTTAGCGCAGTTAAAGAGCCTAAGATAAGAATGATTAGAGATTTTTTGGGAATCGCCTCAGACATTGAGCGTCGCTTTCTTTATTTAACATTGAAGGTTTTTGAGGCTTTAGTTTGGCCGTTGATAATAATATCAATACGATGCTGACCCGGGTAGTGAATTCGTGTGGTCATTTGCTTTAGGGAGTGTTTCTTTTTTATCGAATGTTTGCCCTCACTAAAGAGTAACTCTTTGATTTTAAAAACTTTCTTAGATGTTGATCCATTTTTTTTAAGGTAATGAATGGCGTACTCCACCCGAAGGGTCCGAGTTTCGCGACTTTTATAATCAAGATCAAATGAAAATTCGAAATCGCCCCCTATCCTAAAGGGCTTCTCAGAGACGTAAAGTTGGGGAACCGAAACGTGCTTTACCGAGCTCAGTCCAAAAATTTCTAGAGCTTTTTGGTCTCCTCTTTTTAACAGGGTACGCAAGCCATGTTTTAAAATCCAGTCCGTGCCTACACTTTTGCCGATCCACTGGCGAGCCACTTTTAAAACGAGATCGGGGTGGTCTTTGGCAATGTCGTTGAGATTATTAGCGACGCTTTTTCGAACGTATAGCGATTTGTCGTCTTTAAGATTGTTTAAAATTTTAAGAACCGGAGACGGATCCTCAATAAAGACTCGAAGCTTAAAGGACCAGGGGAGTCGAGGCCTGCATCCTTCGGAGGAGAGCCGACGGACGTGTTCGTTCTTGTCCGACGACCACTTGAGGAGAAGAGGCATCATCGCTTCTGGATCTTGAGCAATAAAGGGACGTATTGCGAATTCCGAAGATATAAAGGGAGTGAAAAACTTGAGAGCCTCAATCGAAGTTTTCCAGTTTTTAAGTCCGTGGACTTCCACGAAATCAGGAAATAGAAGAGCGCCTAATCCTTTAACGTGGGGGATCGTCTTTTTTAAAACGTTAATTTTTTCTTCGTATTTCCCTGGAACAAAGTCAAAAAGCAGCTGGGCTATTTTGCGAATACGTTGTTTGAGCTCTAGATCTGACCAGGTCGAATCAAGGACTGTTCTATTAAACTTTTTCGTATCAAATGGGCCACAATTTTTTTTGATCTGGAGCGAGAGATTTTCGACAAAACTTCGATCTAAATAATTCTTTAAAAGTTCGGCCATACTCTGCTCCGCGAATCGCTGTTATTCATCGATTCGCGGCCTAAGTAAAGGGAAAATTATCCACCAACTCCGTCGAGAGTGGCGATGATCATCTTGAGATGAGAAGCCCTAAATTCCAGGACTCTCAGCAGGCGTACTTTTTGATCAATTTGCCGTTCGAGATCTTGAATGGCCACGTTCTTTGGTGGATTCTGTTTCTTCAGTTCTTCCAGAGTGACGCGAAGCTGTTGAAGCTTTTCAGCTTCGCCTTTGATGTCCAGCTCCACTAAATGGAGTTCGTACTTCTTTTCTTCCTTCGCTGTATATTTGTCTTTGTTTACAGCCTTCAACGGTGGGTTAAACTGAAGAAGAAGTTGAAGTTCGTCCACATCGTTGACCAAATGTAGGGGTGTGCTTTGGGTAACAAACTCTTTTTGCCCAAGATTTATCCCTTTAGCTAACAACTGACTCAATAATTTTTTGGGACCTGCAGGGTAGACGCCGTCGAAAGGAGTATTGAATTGGGGGAGAAGGAGATGGAGAGCATTTTTTCCATCAACTGTCGTCCAGTTCACGTCAGCTCCAAGCTCGGTAATCTTCATGATCAGACTCTCGGTGTCTTGGGAAGCCATAATCGATGAGTCTAAATAGCGTTGAATCAGCACAGCGAAAAAAGATTTTTTATCCATCCGCAACTGATTGAAATTGCCATTGTATCTTGCGAGGAGCTCAAGAGCCTCCGTGGATTTTACGTAAAATACGGCATTCTGTTTATTTTGATCCAAGGAATTAGGATCGAGTTGCCGCTCTAAGAACTGCTGAGCAATGCTGAGATGATTGTTGCGAAGGGCTTCCATGAGGTAGTTCTCTCCGCTGGCTTTGTGCGCCCATTTAAAATCAGCGCCACTCTCGAGGATGTAATTGACGAGCTCTGCATTTCCAAGAGCAATAAAGTTGGACATTGCTGTGTAGCCTCTATTGTCTTCGACGTTGAGCGAGGCTTTATTTTGGACGAGCGGTTCGGCGACAGCACGGCTACGGGCTTTGCTAAGAACAGTTTGTCCCTTGTTGTCCTGGGAGTTGGGATTGGCGCCCGCATCTATAAGGATCTGGGTGCGCGCCAGGAGATCTTTGGCGACAGCGACAGATAGGGGAGTGTCGCCATTCACGTCTTTTTCATCCCTCGCAAATCCGCGCGCAATCGCCCGCGTCAGTTGTTGATCTGTTCCTTGAGAGGCGAGAAGGTGCATTACCGTTTGCTGAGCCTGGTTCCGCTCGTTGAACTTCTGCACACGCTCGATCAGTCGGTCCACCACACTTGCGTTTTGTTTCTCGATAGCGACGTGAAGGGCGGTCGTCGCTGATGGGCGAAGGTCCACCATTGCATTATTATCTAAAAGCAAATGGATCGTTGGGCTTAAATTGGAACTGATCGCTTGGAGCAACGGAGTCTCGGAGAGGTGGTTTAACTCATTCACATTTACTTTATGAGTCACAATCAGTGCTCGCGCCAACGATTCGTGCTTTTTAGAGATCGCCAGATAAAGTGCCGAGTTCCCTTGTTGATCTTTGATTTGATGATCAATTCCGCTGGCAAGTAAAAATTCTAGCGTTGATTGATCGACATCACTATTGATGGCGACAAGGAAAGACTTTTGTCCGTTTTGCATGGGGATATTGATATCCACCTTCTTGTCGACGAAGAGCTTAATGTGAGCGGCGCTTTTTCTCCGGAGTGCAACGTGAAACGCGGTTTCTCCATTGGCATTATAGGATTTATCATCAGTAAGGCCGCTCAGAATTAAATAGGCTGCAACTTTGGGATATCTAATAAAGATTTCATCATTCTGAAGAGCGTGATGAAGTGGAGTTTCTCCCGACGAGTTTTTAACATTAATGTCGGCGCCCGCCTCAACAAGAGTTTTAACGACCGCAAAATTTCCGTTTTTTGAAGATGCGAAGAACAGAGAGGAGCTTCGCAGAGCCATCCAAATGGGAAGGGCTGGTGCAGATTGCCCAAATTCTTTTAAAGGAACATTCACATCGATTTTACCAAGTTGGATATCACGTTTAACACACGCGGCGTCTCCGAAGCGAATGTCGCGAATAAAAATTTCTACCCAAGATGAACTCGGCCCAATCGGTCCCGGCGATGCGCACTTTTCTTCCGAGAGGGGAATGTTAAAATCATCGGGATTAAATAATCCATCGGGAAGGGCTAGAGGGGGCGGGTTGCCGCCACCACCGTCACCACTTTTACAAGCCGTTAAAAACAACAAACTGGCGATAAAAAGGGCCAATAATCTAACCATGAACTTAAATCCTTTGTAGGAGTTGACGAGTTTATAAATGTTTCGTTGGCAAAAAGAAATGGCCTTGAAGGCATCTGGTAATCGATTCACTCACTTAAGGTTTTCGCCGGTCAAAACAAGCAAATTAACTGTTTTCGCGGCCTAAAATTATAAATTCTACAATAGATCGTTAAAGGGCATGGGCTTGAGACGTATTGAGTTGCCCGCAGGCGGCCAAGATCTGATCTCCTTTGGTCGTTCGGATCAAAGTTGGAATTTTATACTCGTCCAGATAGGACTTAAATTTTAAAACGTCCTCATCGGAGGGGCGCTCGTATTTCGCGCTGGGGAAGGGGTTAAACGGAATCAGGTTAACGTACGCTTTTTTGCCTTTTAAAAGTTCACCGGTCGTTCGAGCATCCCTCTCGCTGTCATTAAAGCCTTTGATGAGCAGGTATTCGTAAGTGACGAAGCGTTTTTTTCCCGTCGGTATCGCGTTCACTCTTTCTATGACACTCGCCAAAGGAAAGCGGCGGTTGATCGGAATCAACTCATTTCGTTTTTCCGTAAACGGAGAGTGGAGGGATAGAGCGATATTCACGTCCGGCATCTCTGCTTTCCAGCGCTCGAGGCCGGGAAGATAACCAGACGTGGAGATCGTAATTTTATGATCCGCAAGACTCAGTCCGTGTTGGGAAATAAAGATCTCTGCAGAGTCCCTGACCGCATCAAAGTTATGAAGAGGTTCTCCTTGTCCCATGTAGACGATGTTAAGAATACGATCGTCATCAGGACGTTTTTCACTCAACCAGAGTTGAGCCTGGAGGAACTGCCCGATAATTTCGTCTGTAGAGAGGTGTCTTTTAAATCCTTGTTCGCCGGTGAAGCAGAACGAACAATTCATCGCGCAACCCACCTGCGAGGATAGGCAAATCGTATACTTGTTCTGAAACGGGATGAGTACGGTTTCAACCTTTTGCTGGTCGTGGAGTTGAAATAAAAACTTTACGGTTTTGTCGTGCGATTCTCGAACCGTATGGATTTCCGGAAGATCAAAGTGGAATTTTTCGCGAACAAAGGTTTTGGCTTTTTCGGTAAAATTATGAATCTGACAAAAATCACGTCTTTTCTTTTTATAATACCAATTGTAAAGGTGCCGAGACGTGTCCGGCACGAGTTGATGAGAGCCACAAAGTTTTTGTAACTCTCTAAATGTATGTCGATAAAAAGATGTTTTTACCAAGGCAGTTCAATCCCACGGTAGTTGACAAAAGCTCCGCTGTCGTACTTTTGCGGCTCTAGAATAACATGGAGCAGACCTTTCACAGAGGTCTCCATGGTAATTTGGGCATTTGGTCCACCCATATCGGTTTGCACCCATCCCGGATGTAAACAAAGTGTTTTAACCTGGGGATAGTCAATGCTCAGTGACTTCGTAAACATATTGAGTGCTGTTTTCGACATGCGATAAGCATAGTAAGCGCCACCTGAGTTATCTTTAATGGACCCCATGAGGCTCGACATGTTCGCTACAACTGGAGTTGGACTTTTTAAAAGAAGCGGCATTAATTTTTGCGTCACTGCGATCGGCGCCAGGACATTCACTTTAAAAGTATCCTCAATTTTTCTGAGAGAAAGCTCTTCGAAGCTGTCTTCGCCATCTAAAAGGACGCCGGCATTATTAATGAGGACGTCGACCGACTTTATTTGGGCCACAGCTTGAATGATACTCTGCTCTTGAGTGACGTCGACGTCTTGAATTTTGAGTTGAGATGGATACTGGTTTTGGAGATTTTCAAGATCCGTAGATTTGCTAGGGTTTCGAACCCAAGCGATTACATTTTTCTTAAGGGCGAGAAGTTGGCGCGTGTATTCCAAACCAATTCCACGTCCGGCTCCGGTGATTAAAAAAGTCATAGTTGGCCTCCATGACCGTGGAAGCTACGTTAAACTGACATCAAGTAAAAGAAGCACTCCGTCAAAGAGGAGTGCCTTTGGGGTTTTGCAAGCCGTCGGTAGGGAGAGGGATAAATTCTTGATCATCTCCGGGAATGGAGGGAAATCGTTCACTATTGCCAGGTCCAAGGCTCCATTGCTGTTGAGCTTCAGCTAATCTCTGCTCGGAGCTGGAAACGAGATTCCAGTAAATAAATCGCGGCCCGACGGTAGCGCCACCAAGGAACAAAACCCTCGCGTCGGAAGTCGCTTCGATTTCAATATCTTCAGTGGATTCACCGACAGCCAGCGAATTTTTCTCTACGATTTGTCCATTCATTTTTAAACTTCCTTGGATCACGTAAACCGCGCCTTCACGATTCTCGGTGGGGAAAGTGAATTTGATGTCTTTGTTGATCGTAGAGTCGATATAGAAAAGATCGGAGTGAACTTTTACAGGACTCTCATGACCGAGAGCTTTGCCTAACAATAATTTATAAACAACTCCCTGTTTCTCAAATTCAGGAAGAGTGTCGGCCGGGTGGTGAGCAAAGGTGGGCTCGGTTTCCTCGTGCTCTTGAGGAAGAGCCACCCAACACTGAATTCCTTCAATGCGGGATCCACTTTGACGAAGCTCCGTCGGAGTTCTCTCCGAGTGCACAATACCTCGACCGGCCGTCATCCAGTTGATCGCTCCAGGTTCAATCACTTGTAATGACCCGAGACTATCTCGGTGCTCAATCATTCCTTCGAAGAGATAAGTCACTGTGGCTAAACCGATGTGAGGATGGGGACGCACATCCATCCCGTGACCGGGAGGAAGCTGCGCGGGCCCCATATGATCAAAAAAAAATAAACGGACCCACCATGCGATGAGAATGATAGGGAAGGAGGCGTCTTACGGAAAACCCGCCGAGGTCTCTATCTCGAGCCGTGATAATCATTTTTATCCTGCTGTTGCGAAGTTACACTTCAGATTGTTCATGTGGTCTTGAGGCTGACCATTGACAGAAACCCAAGATTCGTTAGAGCCCTCTTGAATGTAAATCGAGATGTCGACAGTTTTTCCAGAAGTGGTGATCGCGGTGACCCCGTAGCCTTCGTAGTTCTCGGTGTATCCAGCACTGGTAACGGTGGCATTTTCGATCACTTTGCTTCCATTCCAGACGTAAGCGACAGAGAGCGTGACGACGGGTTGATTGCCTTTGTATTTTGTCGAAAGAGTCACTACCGGTCTTTTGACCATGCCCTGCTGGTTGTAGGCGCAAGAAATGCGGTTAAATCCATTCAACTGGGCGGAAGCTCCTTGGGCGAGCAGTAAAGAAAAAAGAATCAAAGCCATCTTCATAAAATCTCCTTTGTGTTGGTTGGGCACTTATAGGCAGAGCCTTGCGAAAAGACAATGTCTCTGCGGTGTTGAGTTTGGTTTTGGAAAAATTGTTATGGGAAAATGACGGGCAAGGTCATTGTTGCTGAGTGGCGGTTTTGTCTTGAGAAGCGGTCTCTCGCCACTGAGGAAGATCCTGAAGGAGAAGTCGGGCCTGCTGTTTGAATTCGTCTAAGCTGGATGCTGGAACTGGATCCGCCGAAGGAAATTTTTTGCTCAACGGATCTATATATCTTCCATTCTGATAAAATTCGAAGTGCAAGTGTGGACCTGTCGACATCCCTGTGTTCCCAACGTAACCGATCACCTGTCCCTGCTGGACATGAGCTCCGGCACGAACTCCTTTTGCATAACCATTTAAGTGTTTGTAAGCGGTTTCGTAGGTGGCGTTGTGACGAACCTTGATCACATTTCCGCCGCCACCACTTCTTTGCGCAAATGTGACAGTGCCACTCGCCACCGAACGAACCGGTGTGCCGATGGGGGCTCCATAATCCACGCCGTTGTGCGCGCGAAAGACTTGCATGATGGGATGAAAGCGCTTTCGTTTAAAAGTAGAAGTAATGCGACCGTAACGAATGGGACTCTTTAAAAACATTTTGCGGAGACTTGCGCCTTCAGGAGTAAAGTATCCCATTTCTTTTCCGTTGGCGCGAAAGATCGCCGCTCGGTAAGGAGTTCCCGCGTTTTCATACTCTGCGGCGAGAATGGCGCCCCATCCGACGGGCATTCCGCGCACCACTTTTTCTTCGACGGTAATGCGCCACCGATCGTTGACTCTAACTTCCCGTGAGAAATCGATCTCCCAGCCAAAAATATCGGCCAGTTCGGAGATCAAATCGGGATCCATGTTGGCGCGAATCGCAGACTCCCACAAGCTTGACGTGACCGTCCCAGTAAAGGAAACAACTCGGAGATCTACTTTCTCTTCAATTTTTTCGGCCTTCCAAAAACCGGCTTCATCTTTTTTAACTAATAAACGTTCTGTGGCCGAATATCTAAACTCTATGGAGGAAATATCCTCGGGATTTTGAGGATCTTTAGTGATCTGATATCGAATGCCTGCTTTTAAATTCCCCAAATTTTGAATCGGTTTTGCCGCATCAACGATGGCTTGAATTGTGACCGGCGAAACATCCTGTTCGCGCAATTCGGTAAACAGAGTCGTGCGTGGCGGAATAACGTGAGGAAAAGCCTCTTCTAAGGGCACAATCGGAAGATCAACGACCTCTGGTGGGAGATTTTGTTGGACCACGGGCTCAGGGTGGGAATTATAGAAGTAGAAGCTGATGTATAAACCGCAAATAAGAAGTAACGGGAAAAATAAAAATTTAATATACGCTGTTATATTATGCATTAAGATTATTCTTCTAGAGACCGGTCGGGAAGTCCAGGAGAATTGTCATCGAGAAATACCGTCGCGCAACGCTATGGCAAAACGCTTGAGTTTAGCAGGAGATCTCATAGTATTAATGTCACCGCAAAAGGGAGAGATCATGAAATCATTAGCGCAAATTATTTTTATTTTAATTTTTAGCTTCGTCTTTAGTCCTCAAGTCTTTGCAAAAAGCTACAGCAGTGCGCCGGCGATGAAGATCGATACAAAAAAAACGTATACTGCCGAAATCGAAACCAACAAAGGTAAGTTCACCATAGAGCTTTTCGCAAAAGATGCTCCTAAGGCCGTGAACAACTTTGTATTTCTCGCGAAAGAGGGATTTTACAAAGACATCGTATTCCATCGAATTATTAAATCTTTTATGATCCAAACTGGAGATCCTCAAGGCAATGGGAGCGGTGGTCCTGGTTATAATTTTGAGGACGAACTCAATGGTCCTCATAAATACGGCCCCGGGATTGTGGCAATGGCGAATGCGGGACCTAATACCAACGGAAGCCAGTTTTTTGTTTGCACGGGTTTTGACTCCGCCAATCTCAACCGTATGCCCAATTACACTATTTTTGGGAGAATTAAGGAAGGCATGGCTACAGTCGATAAAATTGCAGCAACTCCGGTCAAAGGGAATGATCAAGGTGAGATGAGTACTCCCAAGGAAAAAGTTTTCATTAAATCCGTAAAAATCACAGAAAAATAAATGCTAGAACTGCTTAAACTTTATTCTCATCTTCCGAACTTTAAAGGAAAAAACTTTCTAGGTCAGAGAGTATTCGCTCGTACTCTCTCGGGCCAAATGTTTCTCGATCAAGAGATGCAGGATGGATTTAAACTTTCTTTAGATGTTCAGGATCGAATGCAGCGAATGATCTACATCAAGCGTTGCCACGAGCCCGAGACGGAGAAAGTCCTTAAAAAATTAATCTCCAAGGCTAAAGTATTTTGCGATATTGGAGCCAATTTCGGCTATTTCAGTTTTTTGGCGCAACAGCTCGAGCCTCAGGCACAAATCTATTCCTTCGAGCCTCTTCCTAAAAACATCGAAAATTTCAAAAAGAATTTAAAACTGAATGCCTTTTCTAAAATTGAGCTTGTTGAGGCGTGTTTGAGCGACCAAATTGGCGAAACTGAGTTTCTTTTGCCTCCCGCCGGAGAGAGTGGTTGGGGAAGAATGGCTCATCGCGATTTATTTTCAGGTGAAAAAATAAAACGCTCTGTCATCACTCTTGATAGTTTTTTTCTACAGCGGAAAATAAATCAGTGTGACCTTATCAAGATTGATGTGGAAGGTTACGAATTTAAAGTGCTTCAAGGCGCAAGAAATGTGATCGCTAAATTTAAGCCGCAGATTTGCATCGAATTGAATGAGCCTTGTTTGATCGATACCGGAACTTCGGGTGAGGAAATTTTCAAACATCTTAAAAGTTTGGGATACAGAATGCATAGCATATCCTCATCGGGTGAACTCAATGCCGTCGATCATCCTCTAAAGTCCTATGAATACATGAACTATATTGCGCTGATGAATTAGGTCTCAGAAAACTTGAGACGTGCAGTAAAAATGGGTTTTTGATCGGTGGTGCGAACTCCCTGGAATTGATTGTATGTGAAGATTCCGTCTTTCACTTCGTCAAGCCCTCTCTGGACATTCACCACGTCGCCCGTTTTAGCTTCGGCTAAAAAATTCACCTCGTAACCATAGAGATGAACTCCACCGCGAAGCCTATCGATGGGTATAGCGTCTAATATCCACTGTGCGTACTTTGTATTGTTGACGTGATTGTTTAGATCGATATCGCTATTACGCACTTGAAACTGGGAGAGATTTTCCGAATCGTTGGTGTAGACAATTTTTTCGGGCATGTGATTCAGATGTCCCTCGGGCCTCCAAATATGACTGTAGGAGCGCCAGTCCTTAACGGCAAGTTTTCGAGTGTTCATATCCATCACGGTAAAAGTGCTGGTGCATTCACCTAATTTTTTTTCGCCCACATAAATCTCGTAATCTCGATAAAGGAAGGCTTCGTGCGATGGGGGTCTAATCCATGTGCGTACGGTGACGGTTTGATTCCAAGCGGGCCATTCCTGCATGGTCAGTTTTTGGCGGGTAAACACCCAGCCTTCGTTTTTGTCCAACTTAACCCTTAGGTGTAAAGCGTGCATCCAACCGACATCTTGAATCAGATTAAGAAGGGCGTAGAGCCCCGCTTGACCTCTAAGATTGACCAGGTAGGACGTGATTTTGTAGTGATCAATCCAGACGTGGTCGCTCATGAAAATAAAAATGCATCTAAAGAGTAGTAGCCCGGGCCTAAAAGAAAGAGAGCCAGCAAAATCGCCGCGAGGTTGACGGTATATTCGTTCCCCGGAGGATTATTCGTAATTAGATAGCCGCCACCTTTATGGCCGATGAGGGCAGCGATCACCATGACGAAGAAGCACATTAAAATTCCGAGGCGCGTGAGAAATCCTAAGGTGATGAGAGCGCCACCGATGATCTCGCTCAACATCGCTGCGCGCGCTTGTTGGGCTGGGAAGGGGATATTGAGACTCTTCAGCCAAGCCTCGAAACCGGCCATATTTCCAGGGCCGACGAGACCGAGTTTGCCCATGCCGTGGATGACAAAGCAGATTCCGATGAACACGCGAATGATCAGGGATGCGAAATTTGTAAGATCAAGAGATGAGCCGAGAAATAATGTATTAAGAGTCATGACATCACCATCTCTCTGTTGGGTGGACGGGTCAACCCGAGAGATGATGTGTCGTAGGTCAGATTACTGAACGCAGCTGGCTGGAACGTAAACGGTGCCTGCTTTTTTATAAGCTTTGAGCCACTGAGGATTATGAGAATCGAGCCATAGCTTTTTTCCCTCGGTGACCGCACCGGCATCAGGGCTGGACTCATCAGGTTGAGTTTTCATTTGGCAAGAGGACGAGAAGGTGTAGAAGCCATTTTTAAAAACTGAAGCCTGTTTACGGGCCGCTGATTTTTCAGATTTTTTCTTTTTGGGTGATGGAGCTGGCGTGGAATCTAATTCCTCTGACATTTCTTCTTCGACCTTGGGAACTGGATCTAGTGCAATCTCCGGCGATGGCTCCTCATTGACGGGAGCAAGCTCTTTTTCAGCTTGGGTCACAGTGTCTGTCATCGGCTCAATTTGGAAAATAGAATCACGGTCCGATTCACTTCCTTGAAGTTCCTCAACTGTATAGCCGGGCATAGCGTAAGGTTTAATTTCCATCTCTGGAATCGAAGAGCAGTTGGTAATAACCGCAGCGCTCGATAAAATGAATGCGAATTTAACAGAAAAGTATTTCATGATAACCCTCTTTTTCTTATAAAGAAGTATCGGAAACACACGACATTTTTATAAGTCGAGTCGAGGTCCTAAGTGTTGATTGGGCTCTCTCGGAAACCAACAGTTGATTCCGACTCAACGAGGTCGAGTCCAGTGTTCAGTAGATGGACGTTATTCAATGAATTACACTCATAGATTTCCATTTTCCGCCCTCAAACCGACGCCAGAATACAAAGGCTTGAAGGATAATGTAAAAGCTTGCAGCGCCCCAGGCCCAGTATACGGCCCCGTCCCAGTCTTTCATAAGTAGGGTCGGTAATACCATAAAAGGCCACGGCATAAGTAAAGCAACAAGAGTTACAAAACGAGTGTCACCTGCGCCCTTAAGTGAAAACGAAAAAATGAGATTCATGCTGTCGAAGTTGGTGAAGAGAGCGACATACATTAATAGGTAAGGAACTATGGTGCTGACTTGATTCCAAAGTAACGGGTTGGTGTCGTTAAAAAACCAATTGAGATAGAAAGTGGGGAAAAGTAAAAAAGAAATTCCCATGGGGAGTATGTACATCAACGACAGTTGAAGACCTCCCCACACATTGCCCACTGCAAGCTCAGGTCGTTTTTCGCCGAGATGCTGACCAACCAAGACTGAGACCGCTTGGGCGATACCCATGGGCGGAAGAACCGATAACATCATCACGGTCAGGACGATACTGCTCGCGGCAAGCGCGGCATCGCCGTTGGGCATCCGTCCGACAACAATCAGAAATACCGTAAATGCGAGTCCCTCAAGAGCCCATTGCATTCCGCTGGGTAATCCAAATCTTAGGAATCTTTGGGTCAGTTCCCAATCGAAGCGCCAGCCGGAAAAGATTTTGTAATCGATCTCGAACTTCTTTTTAAAAATAAGATAAAGCGCAAAGGCCGCGCTCACACAATTGGCTAACGCGGTCGCGTAGCCGGCGCCGGCTACGCCCATTGCCGGGAATCCGAGTTTCCCAAAAATCATAACGTAATCCAAGATGATATTTGCAATGAGTCCCACAACGTTGATCGCCATGATGATCCTTGTGTTTCCGAGTCCTGTAAAAAAGCCGCTGACCGCCGCGACAACGGCGGCGGGGAGAGCGGAATAACAGATGGCTTCAAAGTATTGAACCTCGAGTCCAATCAGATTCTCGGAGTGTCCGATGATTGTAAACAAGGGAATTGCTGCCGGAATCAAAAGCAGGAATAACAATCCACCCAAAACACTAATGTAAAGGGACTGCCATACTGCGGGTCCAATTTTATTAAATTCTTTGGCGCCATAGTACTGGGCTACAAACGTCATAACATAGGCGGCCGTTTGTTGGAGGAGTGCCATCGGAGTCCAAAAGACTCCCATCACCGCCATGGCTGCACCGAGCGCTTCGGTGGAGAAATTTCCAAGAAAGATGCGATCAATTGTCAGTTGAAGATTCCAAAAACTATTAGCGACAATCAGTGGCCAAGCTATTTTTAAGATGTACTTCCATTGCTCTTTCCGATTTTTGGGTTGTGCTTCCAAAACGCGCTCCTTAGCTCGTAGTCTTTCTTCGACAAATGTCTTAGACATTCAAATTAATTTGAGTATCATAATGGCAAATGGAGGCTTCATGAATCAAAAAATTAAAAATTTTTTTCAACCCGTAGTTATTCCGACCGTTGGATCTTTAGCGTTACTCTCTCTTCGCCTTGTGATTGGTTTGGCATTTGTCTTTCACGGCTGGGGTAAAATACAAAATCCTATGGGTTGGATGGGACCAGATTCTGGAGTTCCAGGAATTTTGCAATTCTTAGCGGCGTTTTCTGAATTTGGCGGAGGAATCGCTTGGATGATTGGACTACTGACACCTTTGGCGGCTTTAGGACTCACTTTTACAATGATTGTAGCGACAGCGATGCATGCATTCGTCATGAAAGATCCATTTGTGGCCAGTGGACCAGGAATGTCCTCGTACGAGCATGCTTTAAGTTATCTCGTGGTCTCTTTCGTGTTGCTGGCGTTGGGCGCGGGAAAATTTTCTCTCGATGCAAAAATCTTTGGACAGAAGCGTTCGTAAGGAGGGGGGACTGAATGCAATCGATCGCAAAGCTACTCATTATTTTGGGCCTTGCATTAGTCTGTGCGGGAATCGCTTGGCATTTCGGCTGGATTCAATCCCTTAAGTTAGGAAAACTTCCAGGGGATTTTTATTTTAAGGCTGGGGGGACTACGGTCTTTTTCCCTTTGACGACCTGTGTTCTTATTAGTCTTTTAGTTTGGATCATCTCTTGGATTCTCAAACGATAAAAGAGTGTGAGGCAAAAAATCACCTAGACCCATCTTAAAAAGAAAAGATCGCACTGGCTCAGTGGTTCGGATATTGCATTTTTATTCTCCAAACAGTTTCAAGGAGGAAAATATGGATATTCGGAGCCTGCCCACGGAGCAGACGACCAGTAAGGCGAAGCACTATGAGGAAATCCAAATTCGTCATTTGATGGCGGACTACATCCACGCCTGTCGAGATGGAGATCTCAAAAAAATTAAATCTCTATATACCAACGACGTCGTTTCTTTTGATATGCCGCCGCCCCACAAGATGGTGGGTCTCGGTGACTACATGAAGTCTTGGGAGAAGTGGTACGCCGGTCAGTTTGATTTCCCCGTCATCTACGATTCCCTCGATCTGCAAGTTCATGTCAGTGGGGATGTGGGTTTTACGTTTGATATCATTCACATGGCGGGAACTCTTAAGAACACTGGAGAAAGAATCGAAAACTGGCTAAGGCACACTTGTGGTCTTGTGAAGGTGAGAGAAAAGTGGTTGATCGCTCACGAGCACATCTCGGCTCCCGTAGGTGAAGACGGGCAAGCGCTGACGACATTAAACCCCGATCAGATCGAACTCCCCCATCACTAACACGACAGGAGTAGGGTCAACTTCAATCGACCCTACTCAATCTCTTAAGGATCAGAAAAATAATCGTGATTATCGCTTTGGATCGCGCTCTTTGCTCTGACGAGTCGTGCGACTCTTCGTATTTGTACTGTGGCTGTTGAGCTTCACTCCGGAGGGACCTTTATTCTCATTCCCTGCGAAGGCCTGGGCCAGATTGTCTCGAGCTCTGGCGGGCATGGACGATTTTTTAAGCTCTTGTTTTGTCTGGGCATTATTTTTTTTGGGCGTATTTTGCTTTTGAACATTCGGCATAAGGACCTCCTGGTTGATTCTCCTTTAAGTGTGCAAAAAGAAAACCAAAGCCTTGTGAATTCAGAGCGAAGGACACGCTTTTGTTTTTGCGTCTGGGGGCAATATTCCCGGGCACCGCGGAAGGTTATGCCTGTGAGAACTCATATCTTCATTCTGACGATCTTTTACGTGTAGATTTAACATCAAAATCCCGATTTTGTGGCTAATTTATAATGTCTGAGCTAAAAGGGGGTCTACCGATTGGAAAACATGAACTCATCTGAAACTATTGCATTCGCAGATCTTAAACTTCTTCCTCCTATTCAACAGGCACTCAAAGAGGCGGGTTATCTCACCCCCACTCCGATTCAAAGTCAGGCGATACCGCTGGTCCTTGATGGACAAGACTTATTGGGTGTTGCACAAACAGGGACTGGCAAGACTGCGGCGTTTTGTCTTCCGATCATTAATATCTTAACCACCCAACAAAGACGTCGCGAGCCTCGCTCTCCTCGCAGTTTGATTTTGACTCCGACGCGAGAGCTTGCGATTCAGATTCATAAAAATCTTTTGGATTACGGTAAAAATCTCAAACAAAAGTATGCGGTTATTTTTGGAGGAGTCGGTCAGGGGAATCAGGTCCGCGACCTATCTCAAGGAGTGGATGTTCTTGTGGCGACACCGGGTCGTCTGATCGATTTGATTCAGCAAAAATATATTCGGTTGGATCATGTTGAAATCTTTGTTCTTGATGAAGCCGATCGCATGTTGGATATGGGTTTTCTCAAAGATGTGAAGAGAATTATCAATTTACTCCCTCAAAAAAGACATAGCCTTTTCTTTTCGGCAACTATGCCTCCAGAGATTCAAACTCTGGCGCAAACTATTCTTAAGAATCCTAAAAAAGTCGAAGTCACCCCGCCGTCCACAACGGTAGAGCGTATTCGTCAAACGGTGATGTTTGTGGAAAAGAAAGAGAAGATGAATCTTTTGATTCATACTCTTAAAAACAAAAACCTTTATAAGGTTCTGGTTTTTGTGGAGATGAAGCACTTTGCAAATAAGGTTGTGGATAAGCTCATGGCCAATGGAATCACGGCCGCCGCCATCCATGGAAACAAATCTCAGAGTGCGCGTCAGCGCGCTCTTGAGGACTTCTCTCGCGATCGCATCCGAGTTCTGGTCGCCACAGATATCGCCTCGCGCGGGATCGATATCGATGGAATCACTCACGTCATTAACTTCGAACTCCCGAACGTCGCCGAGAACTATGTGCATCGGATTGGTCGTACGGCTCGTGCCGGTGCTGACGGGGATGCCATTTCTTTTTGTACCGCGGACGAGCGGTCGTATCTTGCCAATATCGAAAAAACCACTCAGCAAAAAATTGAAGTGGATTCCGACCAGCCTTATCACTCAGAAGACGCTGCCAACGCGCGCATTATCGGTGTTGGAAAGGCCAAAGCGAAAATTGAAAGCCAACGTAATGATGACGGTGGCGGTCGTGGTGGACACTCCCGTCGTCCTCAACGTCGAGGTCAAGCTCGCGGCGGTGGAGGTGGTGGGGGCGGTCGTAGAAACTCTCGCAACTCACGCCGTGGAAATGGTGAGAGAAGCTTTTCTAAACACTCCTAGGATTCTTGCAATCAGGGCCGAGGATTAAATCCTAATTCTTTGGCAAAATCTCTGTATCTGACAGGATTATTCAAATACCGCTCGACACGCTCCTCGATGATCAAATCGGGGTGACCGTGCTCAGAGTAGGCCTTGGCTATGGATCTCTTGAGCACTTTGTTTGTGCCTTTGATAAAAATCACTTTGCCAAAGTACGGATGCAAAAACGACTTAAGCCTTTCGCCAAAAGAGTCTCCGAGAAACCACACGGTATATTGACCTGTAGGATTGATGCTCACGGTGTAAGGTAAATCCTCTATGGATTTCGGAAGTTGGGGAAAGTTGACGACAATGTTCGGGCCCGCGTCGGTTTTGTAAGCGATGGTGCGGTCCGCTCCATTGAACATTTTAAGAATGTCATGTTCTGGTGGTTCTGAAGACACCGACGGCTCCGCACTGATAATTTCTAGACGAGAACCCATAACTTTATTCACAGTCTGAATAAGATCGCGATGGGCAAGATAGGCACCCCATTGATTCCAATGAGTGTCACCCGAATGAAAAGTAGGGAATGTTTCTTTGCCGCGAACTAACGTTTCTTTTAAAGGAACCACGTTGTCTGGAGCCAAGCTGCGGGCCACTTGAGTCACTCGAGAATAATTTTTATTCCCTTGGGGGATATAGTCTAAAAACAAATAGCGTAAATTTTCTGGGTAGACGGATTCTTTGTTGGGGGGGAGTACCAAAATATATTTGCTGTGAAACCCCAAGGGCTTTTGTAACGTTTGCTGCAAATACTTCGTCCAGGCCTCCTCGATATGCTCCTTAGGCAGGCCCCACAGATCGCGCGAGGAGTTACCGTCCGATTCCGTAATATAAAAAAGCCACGGGTGTTTTCCAATATGGATGTTTCCGAGATTCGTGCTTCCCAATAATCGAATTTGAATCAACGCATTGGCTTTGAACGCCCACTGGCGAACAGGATAATGCATTTTAAGAAAGTTGGAGAGCTTTCCTTTTTGTCGAAAAGGAATATACATCAGAAGCGCGACCAATATCGGCAGGAAGAGAAACAGTAAATAAATTGTTGCTTGTCTTTGGGGCTTCGTCATTAGAACCTAAAATAGATAAATGGGTTATATTCTTGTCCACAGAGTACGATCGCAGAGAAGATTAAAAGACCGACATAGCTCATTTCTCTCAGGGCAGGATGTAAATTCCACGTTGCTCGTCTCTGCGGAGAGAGGCCCCAGTAGGAAAGTGGAACGCTCAGAACGATGCCCAAGATGAAATAAACATAAAAATGAGGTAGAGAGAGCAATTGCAAGCTGTCTGTGGAAATAAGGGCGGGAGCAAGTCCTAGCATTGCTTTCCAGATCGCCACAGTCTGAGATAAAGTTTCGCTACGGAAAATGACCCAGCTAAAAAGAATAACGATGATGGCATAAATGTGTCGGAGGAGTCGGGGAGCTCTGTTTTCTTTGAAATCCATCACGCGTTCGAGCACGAGGAAGAGCCCGTGGAAAACTCCCCATCCCAGAAAATTAAGGCTCGCTCCGTGCCATAGACCACACAATGTGAAGACTAAAAATAAATTGCGGTACTCTTTGAATGTCCCTAGGCGATTTCCTCCTAAGGGAATGTAAAGGTAATCTCTAAACCACTGGGAGAGAGTCATGTGCCATCGGCGCCAGAAGTCTTTCATGCTTTGCGCGATGTAGGGATAATTAAAATTTTCCGGAAGGGTAATTCCAAACATGCGCGCAAGCCCCACCGCCATATCGGAATACCCGGAGAAATCAAAGTAGATCTGAAGAGCGTAGGCCCCTGCTGTAAACCAAGCCAAAAGTGTATCCATTTTGGAAGCATCGACCGCATAGAAAATATCGGAGTAGTATCCCAACGGATTAGCGATGATGACTTTTTTTGCCAGCCCCACCGAAAAGCGCCGAAATCCCTCGACGATATTGATCCAACTGTGAGTGCGAGATTCCAATTGTTTTCGAAGATCGATGTAACGAATGATGGGTCCCGCTACGAGGTGAGGGAAAAAAGTGATAAACGTCCAATAATCAACAAAGCGACGGGTGGCTTTAATCTCTCCGCGATAAACGTCAATAATATAACTCATGGACTCAAACGTATAGAAACTGATACCAATCGGTAGACCCACTTCGATAAAAACTCGCGAGCCGTGACTTAATGGATAAAGCTGATCAGCGAGGTCCGTCACTAGACCTGCGGCGAAGTTAAAATACTTAAAATAAAACAAAAGCCCCATATTTGAAAAAATAGAGGCGAGAAGAATTATTTTTTGAAAACCGGGATTTGGTTGAGACTTCTGACGATCATTTTCTAAGAGCAGCGCCAGCCAGTAGTCGATAAATCCCACCAGGAGCATGACATAAAAGAATTTTTTTTCACCCTCGATATAAAAAACTAAGCTTGCGAGAAGGAGAACGAAGTTTAACCACGTGAAAAGGCGCCGGCTGCGCGCACAATAATGATAAACGGCAAAATAAACCAATAGGACAATTGGTAGAAAAATAAATAAGAATTTTAGCGAGCTAAAAACCATAATTTATCTCATTTTTAGGAGCATTTAGTACTAGTCGAATCTTTAACTCATTGCTAGTTTTTTTATAAAATTGTACTTTAAAGTATGCTGAGTCCGTTGCCCGTAGATCTAATTATTCCTTCGATAAAACAGGCATTTGTTAACGCCCAGTCACTGGTGATCTCGGCGGCCCCCGGGGCAGGTAAAACCACAAGAATTCCCCCGGCGTTATCGTCGATGGTCGAAAAGCAAGTTTGGGTGTTAGAGCCCCGACGTATCGCTGCCATCTCTGCGGCTCAACGTATAGCCGACGAAAATGGATGGGTTGTAGGTCAAGAAGTGGGCTATCAAGTCCGCTTCGACAATAAATTCTCTGTCGGAACCAAAATTTTATTTTTAACGGAGGCCCTACTTTTAAGAAAGCTTTTACAGGATCCAGATCTCCGTCAGGTGGCCTGCGTCGTTTTGGATGAGTTTCATGAGCGATCTTTACACGTGGATATGGCCCTAGGGGCATTAAAGGAACTTCAAGAATTGTCTCGGCCAGATCTCAAAATCGTCGTGATGTCGGCAACTTTAGACGCGAGCCCATTATCACAATACCTGGGCGGTGCACCGGTGATCGATTCTCCCGGGAAAGTGTTTCCGTTAGAGATTATCCACGATGATAAGCCCCTCCAACTGCAAACAGGTTTCGATTTTATCGAGCGCATGAGGAAACTGATCCATAAAGCAATTTATGATAATTCCGAAGGTGACGTGCTTTGCTTTTTACCGGGGCGAGGCGAAATTGAAAGGCTCAAGCGGGCTCTTGAAGAGTCGCTTTCCGATTCAGTTCTTATCCTTCCTCTCCATGGACAACTCAGTCTCGTCGAACAAAAGGCTGCAATTCTACCGTCAAACACCCACCGTAAAATTATCCTCTCTACCAATCTTGCCGAGAGCTCTTTGACTGTGGAAGGTGTGCGTATTGTTGTCGATTGCGGGTTGGCACGTCTTCAAATGCAAGATCAGAAGACTGGTTTTGAATCACTGAAGCTCGCAAAAATCTCGAAAGCGTCGGCCACTCAACGTGCGGGTCGTGCGGCGAGGTTAGGACCGGGGCGCGTTTATAGAGCATGGACCATCCATGACGAAAAATCCATGCACTCTTTTGAAACGGCAGAGATTCATCGCGTGGATTTATCCGAAGCACTACTTCTACTGGCGGCCATCGGTGTGACCCATTCGGAAAGTTTTGCTTGGTTCGAGTTGCCACCGGCGCGGTCTTTACAAATGGCGAAGTCGTTGCTTCTAAATATTGGTGCCATCACGACCGACGGTGGGCTGACAGAACTCGGCCAAAAACTCCAGCGGTTCCCTCTTCATCCGAGGCTTGCTAAATTATTAATCGTTGGACTGGAGAAGGGAGTTTCTCAATTCACCTGTGAATTAGCGGCTCTTTTGTCGGAGGGGCGAGCGATTGGGTCGGAGATCCATTCTCAACGAGAAAATGATCTAATGGCTCGCTGGGAAGAATGGAAGAAGAACAAAACTCATCCCAAATTTAAAACGGTGAATCGCGCCGTGGAACAACTTCAAGATTTGGTGAAAAACCAGGACTCTAAAAAACCCACAGACGAACTCCTGGAAAAGATTCTTTTAGAAGTTTACCCCGATCGTCTTTGTCGGCGCCGGAGATCCGAAGGGAGTGACGCCAAGATGGTCGGAGGGCGAGGTGTTCGCTTGCATCAGGACTCGAGTGTTAAGAATTCCTTGTTCTTTGTGGCCCTTGAGATTTCAGAAGGACGTGATGCCTCTCATGCCTTGGTTTTCCAGGCTGCCGGGATTCATCCTCAGACCATTGAGGAAAAACTAATCCCCGAGGCCGTCTCGGTTTGGGATGTGGAATGGGATGAGGAAAAACAAAAGTTTTATACTGTCGAGAGTTTACAATGGAGAGGTCTCGCGGTGTCCGCAGAAAAGCGTCGCCCAGCTTTGCCCGACGAAATCAAAGAGCGATTGGTGGATGTGGCTTTGCAGCGTTGGGATTCTATTTTGCAAAAGAACGACGAGCTATCGAGTCTCTTATCTCGAATACAGTTTTTACATACACAGAATTCGGAGTGGCCTCTTCTCGACGAAGAAAAAATTCGCGAAGCTTTGACCCTCGCGTGTTACGGTGAAAATTCCTTAGCTGCTGTTGAGCAAAAAAAGTTAGACACGTACTTCGAGAACAGTCTCGAAGAAAAGCATCTTGCTGCGCTCAAAAGGGATTGCCCCACTCATTGGACCGCACCTACGGGAAATCGATTTCGCATACAGTACACCTCCGAGCAAGGCCCTCAAGTTGAGGTTCGACTTCAAGAGCTGTTTGGACTCAAGCACACTCCTTCGGTTGCAGGTCAACCCGTGACGCTCACGTTGCTCGCTCCCAACTACCGACCTGTTCAAGTCACACGGGACATTGAGAGCTTCTGGAAAAATGCCTACATGGACGTACGCAAAGAAATGCGCGCTCGCTATCCGAAACATTCCTGGCCCGAGGATCCGCTCAACGCCGCCCCACAGTCCAAAGGGCGACCTCACAAATAGCTTTGACAAATAGCTTCGCCGCTTTAGAATCACCGCATGTCTCAAGAAGTTCATTGTCCTCAATGCAATTCCGAAAACGTTTATCCTGATGGTCATATGTGGGTGTGCCCGGAGTGCGGCCACGAATGGAATCCAACGCAACAGCAGTCCGACAAGGACGAGCTCGCGAATAAAGACGACGACGTCATCCGCGATGCCAATGGCAATATTTTACAGGACGGCGATACGGTGACAGTCATCAAAGATCTTAAAGTGAAAGGCTCATCCTCCGTAGTAAAAAGCGGAACCAAAGTCAAAAACATACGTTTGGTGGACGGGGACGATGGGCACGACATTGCGTGCAAGATTGATGGGCTGGGTTCGATGAATCTTAAATCTCAGTTTGTCAAAAAGATTTAGATCAACGAACGAGATGAATTTTACCACTTCGAAAAAGTTGGAATCAAATTCGCATTCTAATAGATACGTTGAGCCTAGAGCTCATTAAGGTGAGATAGGCCCATAAATGAGCCCAAATTGGACTCTTTTTTTAGCGGGCTATCTAAAATTTAGACAGGACGTATTTATGGGAAAGCCATTTTTATTAAATTTAATCCCGATCCTTTTTCTTTCGATTCTCTCCATCCCCTCCTATGCCCAGAGTTCCTCGGGCCGATTCGATAATCTATTGGCCCATAATAAGTGTCTGGAAATCACTCACAGTAAATATCAGGCTCAGTGTATCGCTCAAATTGACGGTGCTGTTTTTGATAAAAGTGCAGTGGGTGTCTGCGGCCGACAGTTGAGTCCCTATGAGCGTTTCAGTTGCTTTAAAGCGGTTCGAAACAAAGTTTACGAAAGTGTCCAAGTGTTTCTTTGTGAGCAAAACTCGAGATCTATCAATTATTGCCTGGCTAATAATTCATTGCTCGATTTAGATCAGCTCCCTCCGCTGGAGGAAAAAATGAAGGACTCACTGGTGAAAGATCTTGATCTGGTGATCAGTGCCTATTCAGCATCTCAATTAGAAGCCACTTTTGTGCAAAGACAAATTCTGAGTATCGAAAAGATCATCGCCAAAGTTTTAGAAGTCAAATAGAGCTCGTTAAGAGATTTGAAGCGCCGTCCATCTTCCGAGGACCACGGCCACTAAACCGAGTGTGATGCTCGCAATAATATTCATCAGTGCCCATGGCACTTGCTGCTGTTTCAATAAATTAAAGGTCTCCAGTCCAAACGCCGAAAACGTGGTGAAAGCTCCGAGGAACCCCACCGAGGCGAGCAGAAACACTGTTCTATGATACGGCAGTGATTTTTCGATCCATAAACTCAATGCGCCGATGAGAAAACAGCCCAGAATATTTATAAATAAAGTAGCCCAGGGGAAACTTGTCCAGTTCCGCGCTCCAAACCAAAGATAGACGAGATGCCTCGAGGTCGCGCCTAAAAATCCGCCTAAACCCACAATAAAAATATCTTTCATAGGATGAGGTTATAGCGAGCTTGAAGAATTGTCGAGAGAGATAAATGCTGCGCACAAAATGAAGACCATCACTATTATCAGTGTGCGGGTTTTGCAGATTCTTGCTTCATTTGGGACACTCTTCCTTCATGCTTGCAAATTGTGGGACAGTTCACTTTATCCACTTGTTTAGCCGTAAAAAAAAGAATCACGCTCCCAATGCGTTGGTTACATCCAATATATTCCCCTTTTTCTACAGTTTCCTTAATTAGAGGATCTTGGGTTGTATGATTGTAGACATATTCGTAACGACATTTATCATAAGCGAACGAAGTGGATATGGACGAAAAAATTAGGAACAAAATAAAGCGCACAAAAACTCCGACAGTAGGTTTGCACAACCATCGGAGTTTTTTTAAAAAACTTAAATCTTAAGAAACTTTAATTAAGATAATTAAAGAGTTTTTGTATCCATCACAAAACGATACTTCACATCGCCTTTAACGGTGCGATTGTAAGCCTCGTTCACTTGTGAGGCTTTGATGAGCTCAATGTCGGCGAGAACTTTTTTCTTCGCGCAGAAGTCGAGCATCTCTTGGGTCTCTTTGATTCCACCGATGAGAGATCCTGCTAAACGTTTGCGTCCAAAGATCAACGCCATCGCCGCAACTTTATTTGGCTCCGGTGCCGCTCCGACGAGGACGTGGGTGCCGCCAATTTTAAGTGTTCCCATGTACGGCGAGAAGTCATGCTCGGCGGAAACAGTGTCAATAATCAGATCGAGCTTTCCGGCCAAAGGAGCAAAATTCTTTGGATCGCGAGTGATCACAAAATTTTTGGCTCCCAACTTTTTAGCATCGGCTTGTTTGTTGGCGGAGGTACTAAATACTGTCAACTCAGCTCCCATGGCCTTCGCGATCTTTACCGCCATATGACCGAGTCCGCCCAGTCCAACCACTCCCACCTTCATCCCTTTTTTTGTCCCGTACCGCTTGAGAGGAGAATAGGTTGTTATACCCGCACACAGAAGAGGGGCCACGCGCTCGAGAGGTAGTCCCTTCTTGATCTTGAGAACATATTTATCTTTCACCACGATATGGGAAGAGTAACCACCCAGCGTAGGAGTTTTTCCGTCGAGTTCTGTGCTGTTGTAAGTGAAGGCCGTGTGTACACTGCAAAACTGCTCTTCATGAGATTTACAACTTGGGCATTTTCCGCAGGAGTCGACAAAACATCCGACGCCAGCAAGATCGCCCACTTTAAATCGTTTTACTTTTTTCCCGACGGCCGTCACGCGACCGACGATCTCGTGGCCTGGAACACAGGGATAGGCAGTGGGGCCCCATTCACCACGGGCCGTGTGAATGTCGGAATGACAAATTCCGCAATAATCAATTTCGATGACCACGTCGTCTGGCTTTGGCGAGCGTCGCTCAATTTGAAGCGGTTGAAGGGGTGAAGTCGGGGACGTGTTGGCGTAAGCTTTAGCGGAAATCATCGTGAACCTCCTGGGATGAAGGCTCGAGTATAGTCCCTACATCATCATTTGGCAAAGCCACCACGTGACCGCCGAAATGAAAGCGGTGACGGGGATCGTTAGAATCCACGCGAGTACAATGTTCTTAGCGACGCCCCATCTTACGGCCGACAACTTGTTCACCGCACCGACTCCCATGATTGAGCCGGTGATGGTGTGGGTTGTGGAGACAGGTGCACCGAGAGAGGTGGCGAGAAAGAGTGTGATCGCTCCACTGGTCTCTGCGCAACAGCCCCCCAAAGGAGTCAGTTTCGCAATTTTGAGGCCCATGGTCTCAACGATTCTCCAACCGCCAAACAAAGTGCCGAACGCCATAGCAATGTGACATGCGGCGATCACCCAGAGTGGGACATGAAAGTCACCTGTCATATGCCCGGAGGTGTACAGAAGAACCGCGATGATCCCCATGGTCTTCTGGGCATCGTTACCGCCGTGCCCAATACTGTAAAGTGCTGCAGAAACGAGCTGCAGTTTTCGACTGGCGGAATGAATCCGCGCAGGAACGGCATAAAACAAAATTCGCCCGACAATCCCCATAATAAAAAAGGAAAGAACAAAACCGAAGAGTGGCGAAAGAAAAATGGAGACAACAACTTTAGATATTCCTGCGACTTCCAGAGCGGATGTTCCCGCTTTGATGAGAGCGGCCCCAATGAGCCCACCAATCAGAGCGTGAGACGAGGAGGAGGGGATGCCATAGTACCATGTGATCACATTCCAGGTGATCGCCGCAATCAACGCGGCGAGGACCACAATGGGATCAACAATACTGACATCGACGATGCCTCGGCCAATGGTGTTTGCCACGTGAAGCCCAAAGAAGGCGAAGGCGATTAAATTAAAAAATGCGGCCCACACCACTGCCGTCTGTGGTTTAAGAACCCGCGTGGAGACGATGGTTGCGATCGAGTTTGCAGCGTCGTGAAACCCATTCATAAAATCAAACGCCAGTGCGATGATGATGATAAAACCGATAAGGTAGACGCTGTATTCCATAACTAAGCGTGATCCAGGACAATGCCTTCAACAATGTGAGATACGTCTTTGCATCGGTCGCACACCGACTCTAAAAGTTCTAGGATCTCTTTCATTTTGATCAGATCTTTAAATCCGATTTCTTCCCGAAAGAGTTTAGCCATTCCGACGCGCATAATGTGGTCGGACTCATTCTCCAGACGATTGATCTCTTCGCAGAGCTTTAAAGTGCCTTCGGTATTTTTCATATCTTCCAGACGCCCCACGACCTCTGAAACTTTTTCGACAGAGCGAAGAATGATGGCGCCGAGTTCTCGGATTTCGGGAGTGACGGTGCGAATGTCATAAAGGTGAAAACGCTGAGCCGCCGCATCGGTGTGATCTAAAATGTCATCCATCTTCGAGATCAACTTATAAATATCATCGCGATCTAAGGGGGTAATAAACGTGGAGTGCAAAGCCTCAACAGCCGTGTGAGTGATTTTATCGGCCTTCTGTTCGATCAGCTTAATATTTTTTGCTCGCTGTTCGACATTGGGAAGGTCGTCAATCATGGCGACAAGTTCTCGAGAACCTTCGAGAAGGAGGTCTGTCGCGCTACGGAACATTTCAAAAAACTTGGCCTCACGAGGTACGAACCAGCTCATCATATAAGTGCTCCTGGGATGTTCGCCGGGAAGTTGCACTAGCGGTTTTTCCCTGTCAAGGGGAGGCCGAAGCGCAAGATCGGCTAAAACTCACGGACGAGACCCCGGCCACATTTAAAACGCTTATAGTGACACTGAGACTGTAAACTCTTCAGTGTCTGTGTCTTCTAGGGCAAATTTACGATTGTTAAGATTCTGTTAGTGGTTCAAATCTGCGTCCTAATTCTCCACACAGACTGGGGCATAAGCTCGAGTTGGCCTCAGAGATCGATTAGAATTGTTTTCAATGATGGAACTCGATTTGCATTAAATCCTGACAGAGTCGTATTTAAAAAGGAGAATAATATGGCAACAACAACAATGGGATCACGTCAGGTTCGCAATCGCAACACAACAAAATATTGGATCATCGGAGCGGTTTTAGCCCTCATTTTGGCCGTGGCTACTCTTTTAGTGGCGCGCCCTGTAGGGGATGTTGCAATGAATAGCGCAGCAACCCCTTTGGATACTCCGGCTCCCACCGAAGATTTAAACATGCGTAATGGAATTCAAGAGGGCGAAAATCTTCCCGCTCCTAAGACGGAAGCTGTTCCCGCGCCTGAGGCAACTCCAACGCAGGCTCAATAGTTTGAAATTGATTTTTAATCTTTTGTAAATCGGCCGCTAGGAATAGCGGCTTTTTTAATTGCATCCAAACCATCGCCTTCTCTTTTGAAGTATTTTGAATGCGAGCTTTCCTGACATAATTATATTTTTTAAGCAAATTGCTGAGAATCTAATCAAAAAAAATGAATAAATAGATTCTATATACTAAATAAGTCTAGTTTTTAATCCACAATTATTCCATTTTTGAATTTCAACTTTACACCATTATGCAATAGCGGAATTCTGTTCGGGCCATTTATTCGAAAGGTCATTATGAAATATGTATTCACATTATTTTTAATATTTATAATTCCATGGATTGGATATGCTTCCCAAAAGGATCAGCCGCTAGAGGGATATGCCATTTACAAAGATGGCCGTCGTTTGAACTTTTCCGCAAAGCGTAGCTGTTACTATGTGGGTAATGACCCCTACTGCACGATAGCCCCTGTAGGTACTAATATCGGAAGCCCCGTTCGAGTTGTGATTACTTTTGCGATTGAACCGATGAGCACTGCCGGTCTACTTTACTACAACGCGGGTCCCGGTTGGACATTGGCCACTGATACATGTTCGGGAACGTACAATCCCCCCAGTGCAATGAGCGCTGTGTATTGTGATATTGCATTTGATCAAAATGCAGCCTTTCTGGGAAAACATACGATGTCATTTAATATAGACATTGGCCACTCGACCTATATGGCGACCCACAATTACACCCTATCTGTTGAGACTTTTGAGCGCAAGGATCCTTGTGAAGAACAAGTTTCAGGCTCTATTATAGGTGTTACTTCTCAAACATTATCAGAAAGAATACCCATCGTCGGTACCGATTATTTCTTAAACTATTCAAGCGACTTTACGAATAGTTATACTACGGATCACGCCGGTCTTGGGATTCTGCCTGAATTTAATCGCCACCTATGGACAATCTCGGTACAACACTACTTCCAAAAAAGTAACCGGAAACTTTTTATGGGTGACGGAGCAAATCAGACTGTTAAATTTATGACCGATTCAGTGGCAGGAGAAGATCTGGTGGTCAGCCCGGATGGCCGTCAAATATTTGTTTTTGACTCAACAACTGGCATCCACAAAGAGACGCGATCGGCGTCAACTGGAAGCACATTGTATTCGTTTGGTTACAGTTCCAACCGTCTCACTTATATCGATGATGCTTTTGGAAATCGCACTGTACTTAATTACAACGGTTCCGGTGGTCGCACTAGTATAGTTGCACCCTTTGGACAAACCACAACATTCACTCGCAGTGGAAGTGGTCAGTTGCTTTCGGTTACAAATCCAAATAGTGAAACGCACTCCATGACTTACAAATTGAGCACCAACTTATTAGAGACTTTTACTAAGCCGGGGGGGCAAGTTTCGACCTTTAGCTATGACAGCAATGGGCGGCTCATCCGAGATTTGGGACACGGAGGCAATAAATGGGATTTAGCGAAAACGGGAAGTGATTCATCAGGTTCAGTTTCTCAAGAATCAAATTTAGGTCGGGAGACTACTTTTAATTTCACAAATGATGGAGGGGTTCACACAAGATATACGACGACTCCCGACGGCTTTCAAACAACCTACATCAACAATCAATTGACAGGGTCGTCCAACATATGGAACGCGATTGAGTCTCGAGGAATTACACAGATTAATGATGAAAGGTTCGGTGAACAGGTTAAACGTGTTGCTTCCGAATCTGTGACAGTGGGGTCCAACACTAAAACTACAAATTATTCTCAGTCAGTTTCTTACGGGAGCGGAATTACTCCGGGTTGGTTTAACTATCATCAAATAACTACGTCTACGACAACCAATGCGAAAGCATGGAACTCCGTCTTTGATTTACCAACGCTGACAAAAACGGTGACATCTCCGGAAGGTAGGACAAGAACTTCCGTGTTTAACTTGTTGGACCAGCTCGTCGGTTCGCAGGTGGGGAGCGATACCCCGTGGACCTTAACCTATGACATCTACGGCAGGTTGACGAATAGGAAGCAGGGGCTCACGCAAAATTCTCTCACCTACGCCTACAATGGTTCCGGTTATCTGTCGTCCGTAACAAATGCATTAAGCGAGGTCACAAGTTTTGGTTACGATAATGCAGGTCGAGTCACTTCAGTAACGCTTCCAGACACTCGGGTGATTTCGAAGGCATATGATGCCAATGGAAATCTATTAACCGTTACCCCTCCGGGTCGGCCGGCGCATGCTTTTTTATATAACGCCATGGAAGAGGTGAGTGATTATCAGCCTCCATCGATTGGAGTGGGAGTTGCTAAAAATACGTCCTACGCCTACAATAATGATAAACAACTGACACTAGTGACTCTGCCCAGCTCAGAGACTATCGGATTTACGTACAATGGATCCACGGGCCTTTTAACAACTCGAACTGTCCCCTCTGGAAACTATAGCTACACCTACGATTCCACGACCAAACAGTTAGAAAAAATAGTGTCGCCCAACGGCCCGGCTTCGGTTTTTGACTACTATGGTTACCAACGCAAAGATGATGAGCAGAGAAGGAACTCCGATAACTATCTTTTCGGTAAAGTCGCATTCACTTTTGATAGCGAACATCGCTTGAGCTCAAGAATAACTCAACCTAGTTCATCCAGTGGGGCTTCTACCATCAATTATTCCTACAATAATGACGATGAGCTCTCTCAAGTTGGTGATCTCGCTTTAACGTATAGCTATCCGTCGGGGCGATTAAGCACGACAACGATTGGTAACATCGCAGATGCAAGGACTTACGATGTTTACGGCAATCTAATCACGTACACAGCGACCTATACGCCGACAATTACGGTGCTTTATAGCTACACCTTAACCCGAGATGTCACTAGCCGAATCACAGCCAAGAGCGAGAATGTGTTAGGCACTACCATCAACTACGTCTACTCCTACGATTCCGCAGGCCGCTTAACCGCAATGTCTGTCAACGGGACGACAACGACGACGTTCACATACGACAGCAATAGTAATCGCACCAGCGGCACAATCGATGGGGTCGCATTCACAGCGACCTACGACAATCAAGATCGTATTTTAACTTATAATTCTAGGACATATAATCACAACACGAATGGTTACCTCACTGGAATCCAGTGGACACCAACGTCGAGCAGTAGTTTTGTCTACGACGTCATGGGGAATCTAAAGCAAACCACACTCCCAAGCGGTGCAGTCCACACTTTTGATCACGATGGATTAGATCGAAGAGTCACAAAGAGCATTGGTAGCACTTTACAGTGGCGTGCAGTGTACGAAGATCAACTCCGCATCGCGGCCTACGTGAACAACACTGCTGGTACTTTAGCTAAAGAGTTTGTGTATGCTACCCGAATAAATGTTCCTGATTACATGATTACCGGCGGTGTAAAGTACCGTATCATAACCGATCACTTAGGATCTCCTCGATTGATGGTGAAAACGACGGATGGTACAATAGCCCAACGCATGGATTACAATGTATTAGGAGAAGTGAAGTCAGATACAAATCCCAGCTTCCAGCCGTTTGGCTTTACTGGAGGGATTTACGAGCCCGGGGTTCAGTTAGTGAGATTCGGAGCGAGAGATTATGACCCAAGAGCTGGTGGAAGGTGGACAAGTAAAGATCCGATAAGATTTGATGGTGGAGACATGAATCTTTATGGATATGTTTTGAGTGATCCTGTGAATTTTATTGATCCTGAAGGACGAGCTGCGGTTTTATTACCCGTAGTTGCTGTTGTGGGAGGGGCGATCGTAGGTGGTGCTATGGCTGGATATGAAATCCTGTTTGGTCCACTAACTGTTTCAGAATTAGAAACTAGCAATATTAATAACGTTAATGATTTTTTAAATGATAAACTTGGCCCTCATGACTTACAGAAGTGTATTCCATTTCGCCCAAGGCCAGCAGGAGGAGATACTCATAATCCTCTAGATTTAATTTCCCCTCCACAGCATCCTGCTAGAAGGGGAGCATAGATGATGATGAATTTAATAATTATAAACGGTGAGGTCGAAAATTAAAAAAATACCACCTAATATAAAAATTTTTATTTGGTCCAGCATAGGTTTTGTCGTTGCTGTAGGGGCTTATTATGGTTGCACTAAATATAGATTAAGTCATAAGCCTGATCATATAATTGCAGATTAGCTAGCAGTGCGTAGATTATAATCGAATGGGCGGTTTTCAAAACGTCCGCTTTTTCTGATCGTGCTTAGATCGCGCCAAATAAATCTAAAAAACTGGGAAAAGTAGGACAAAAAAGAATTGTTCTTTCCAGTTTGCTAATTATTTGATCGACCTAGGTCACTTTATATAAAATTAAAAAAACTGAGTGAGAGCGTAGAGCATAATTAAGCCGAAGCAAACCGTAGCTAGCGTGCTTCGAACCACAAGACATACAGCGCTCGCTAGAATTATGATGAGTAAGCGCTCTTTTCCAAAAGCCCATTCCACTTTGCCCGAATGGAAAAAAACTGACGGTGCTATAAACGCGGGTAGAATAGCGGCAGGAATATAAGAAAAAATCTCACGAACACGCTCCGAAATTGTCACTCTCGCCGAGAGCGCGATGATCGACCCGCGAATGCAAATGGTCCCGATCATCAAAAAAATGATATTCCACCAAAGATAACTGCTCTCGATCATGGATTCGCCTTTTTTCGAGAGAGGAGATAAGCCAGTCCCACAGAAAGTATCGCAGTGCCAAGCAAACCTGTGCGATACGGCAGTGGGTGGAGAAGAATTGAAACCACCGAAGAAAAGATCGCAATCGTTATATACTTTTTATTTTTAAGCGTTGGTATAACCAGCGCCAAAAAACTTAAGGGAACGGCATAGTCCAGAGCCCAAGAGGCGGGCGCGAAATTTCCAAAAATAAAGCCGGCAATCACCCCAGCTTGCCACGACAGAAACATGCAGGCGGCGGTTCCAAAATAAAATTGCAGGGTCTCTGCATTCGTCTTGAGTTTGTCCTGGTGAGAAGACATCACCGCATAACTTTGATCCGTGAGTGAGTGGGCGCAAAGGAGTTTGATTAAAAACGAAGATCGTTGAACAACAGGGGACACCGCCGCGCTATAGAGAAGAAATCGCAAATTGATCACGAGCCCTGTCGCCACCACAACGACACTGGCCGCATGTTTGGTCATTAACTCAATAGACGCCAGTTGAGCGGCGCCAGAAAATACAAACAGATTCATGAACATGGTCTGAAAAAAAGTCAGATGTGCTTCGGCAGAGACGGTTCCCATCACTGCGCCGAAGGGGATCACTCCGGTAAGGATAGGAATGGTTTCGCGAAAGCCAAGGGCGAAGTAATTTGTCGTCTTCATGCGCTAAATTCGTCTCCAATAACACTATACCTATTTAAAAAAAATAAGTCACTCATTGATCCATTTCCAAAAGATTGATAGGGCTAGTTCATGGTGAATTTTTGGGACAAACACGGAATATTTTTTCTTATATTCATAACTTTATTTCCGCGACTCACTCTGCTTTTCTCCAGTGTGGTCAGCGGTGGTCTTTTTTGGTGGTTAGGATTTATTTTTGTTCCAAGAATTTTAGTGGCTGTTTTGGCAACAATGTCCTACGCCGATACCAATCCCATATTGGTGATCATCAGTTGGTTTATTGCTTTTTCTGGAGAATCGACGGAAAAGTACACTCTGCGCAGAAACGTTCCCGCCGCGCGATCCAAACCGGGGCAGCGTCGGGTTGGAGACGGTGAGGTGATCGATGTCGAATACAAGAAGCTGTAAATCACTTAAACTTTAGGCTCTGCCCAAATCACTTTTTCGTAAAAGTCGCCCATTTTTCCGCACAGCTGCTCGGTCAGCGTGTTTAAGCTTTTACCGGTCATCGTCGTTTGGGTCTCGAGTTTGGACAGGCAGTCGATGTTGAGACAAATATATTGGCCTATAGTTTTACGAGGATTCACGGAGACCGTGAGCATTCCAATTTGATCTGCGCCCCCGGTGGAGTGACACCAACTGCACATTCCGGTGGTGGACTCGTGGGATTGAACCCGGCGAAAAACCAGACCGTGGGGTGAATCCCAATTGGGTCGCTTAAAAATCAAATAGGTGTAGTTTCCCGAAGACTCTGTCCAGCTGTGGTAATATTCAATTTCGAGTGGAAACTCCATCGTGTTGGGAAGAATGACTTTGCTGTGATCATCGGCGCGAAAGATTCTGTACAAATCTTCTTCGGCCTCAATACGAAACGGAAGTGTGTGTTGAATGGGAGAGAGATTTTCGTACTTCATGACAACCTGTCCTTCGGAGATCCCTGTGTTCCGAATATGTTACTCAGGGAGCGCTGAAGGGTCAAATGCTCGTGCCTGGCGGTAAAGTCCATAGCTGCAAAAGGCGCCGGCAAATAAGCAAACCGCGGTGAAGATAAAAGCGTAACTGTAGCCGAGAGATCCCGGGTTCGCGTCGATCAGTACGCCGCAGATGTAGCCAAAAAAGAAATCCGGTAAAAAGCCGACAAAAGAGGCGATTCCTATTGTTGTTCCCACCAGATAGTTTTCGATTCTTAAATCTCCAAAAATGGAAAAGTAAACAGCTCTAAGCCCGTAGACAAAACAAGAGGACATGAGCAAGACACCAAAGGCGTAATAAAAGTGAGAAAATCCTGTCGTTGCGGCGATCATATGGAAAATCCCTCCCAACAAGCAGAGAACAAACAGAATAAAAAATCGTCCGCTGGGCCTTCTTCGGTGAACGTGATCAGCAAACACACCCGTGAGCAGGGCCGATGCGGGACGGAGCCACAAAATGATAGAGGTCAGCGACGAGGCGGTCGCTAAATCTTTGCCATGAACATCGACCAAATAGATGGAGTAGTTATCAATCCCCTTATATCCGCAGTAGGAGGCGAGGATCACCACACTCAGGAGCCACACGTCCTTATTTTTAAGACACTTTAAAGCGAGAGACCAATTCCATCGTTCGGGTGTGTTCCCGGTGGCTTGATAGCTTTTAAGACTCCACCACACTCCGAGCGACGTTATAAAAGTGAACGCGGCCACCGAAAAATAAATAAGACGAAGCGCCTCTTGCTGCTCTTTGAGGCTTGTGAGATTCGGGAAGTAAAATGAAACAGCGACAAGCAAAAGAGAAGCCGCCATGGCCGCCACAAATCCGCGACCGCCGTCTAAAACTCCCAGCGCACTGGAGCGGCGATCTTCGCCCCCAATCACGTGGGTCGTTTTGATCAGCGCTCCCCAGAGAAGAAAAACCGTACTCACACCAAAGAAGGCGTAGGTGCTAATAAAGGTGATGGAGGATGGATTGAGAACTAAAAATAAACTCGCAAAAGATGTCAAAGCGAGAGAAATAGAAATTAAAAAGCGGGGATGATATTTATCTGCAAAGACGCCGCCAAAAAGATAGGAGATCGTCGAAGTAAAGCCATACGCGGCAAAGGCTACGCCAAGATCCGTGTTGGTGAGATTCCAGCCCTCCAGCATTAAGGGTCGGTAGAGGCGAGGAATTAAAAACGGCAGCATAAAAACAGTTTCGCCCGCTAAAATAATAAAAAACATCTGAAGAGCTTTTTTCACTCGGCAAGGGTAACATAATTATTGTTGGGGAAAAAGAATTTACGAAGGAGAGGAGAAGGTTATCCAGCTCCACAGTTTTTTGGACCGATGAGCTGGATCAACTGACTTATAAACCGTTAATATTAGTAACGAGTATTGTAGCCACCACCGCGACTGTTATTGTCACGAGGAGCTTGTGGTTTTGCGAGAGATACATTCATCGCGCGACCATCCATTTGCGAACCATTGAATTTGCTGATGGCATCAGCGGCTTCTGATTCTGAAGACATCTCAACAAAGCCGAAGCCTTTGCTGCGACCAGAGTCACGATCCATGATGATTTTTGCAGATTGAACAGCTCCAACAGCAGAAAAAGTCTCATTTAAAGACTCATCCGTTGCAGAATACGACAGATTTCCAACATATAATTTTTTACTCATAATACCTCCTATAGGCTTTGAGCGCTACTCCGGAGGACATGAACACAATGGACACAAACTCGAAATTAGCAGTTACTTGGAGCGATCAAGCTAACACCGAACCCCTTTTTTACCTAGTACTATTTTCAAAAGCCCAAGTTCGTCATCGAATTGTTCATATAAATCATGGATCTAGGTCAGATTCATTTTTCGCCAATTTTTGATTTAAAACGCATAAAGCGGACTTGGTGCTTTCAGGACCGAGTTTTCCTAGGGGAGTCAAGAATAAGAATTTGAAAGTTGAATAGAACTTGTGTTAGTCTGTAATCCAGTTCAATTGCTAGCTTTAAGAGTTAATGGTCATTGTGTTCATATCCTCCAAAGTCAGCGCTCAAGCCTTTAGGAGGTATTATGAGTAAAAAACTATATGTCGGTAATCTTCCCTATTCAGCAACAGACGAGACGTTAAGCGAAGCTTTTTCTGCTTACGGATCTGTTCAGTCAGCTAAAATCATCATGGATCGTGACTCTGGTCGCAGCAAAGGTTTTGCTTTCGTAGAAATGTCTACAGAGGAAGAAGCTTCAGAAGCTATCAGCAAGCTTAACGGTTCTCAAATGGACGGTCGCGCGATGAACGTGAGCGAAGCGAAGCCTCAAGCTCCTCGTGACAATAACAGTCGCGGTGGCGGCGGACGCAGTCGCTACTAGTGAGTAGCTACTTATCGAGTAGCCTCTAGTTTCCGATTTTAAAATTAATAAAATTTTAGAAACCGATCCGAAAGGGTCGGTTTTTATTTTTTTAACACCGGAAGGAATTCCATGCGTCCACAAGTTATCTCTTTTAAATGTATTCTCAAAAATAAAGCCGGCCGAATGATCAGTTCCACCTTTAATAAAGAAGTACTCACGTCAGTTGATGGCGCCCACGAGGGCATGCTTTCAGGCCTGGCAAAGAAGTTACAAAACCTCACCAAAGGTGAAAAACGAAGCATCGAACTTTTCGCTGAAGAAGCTTACGGTCTCTACGATCCGCAAAAAATTATTTTGTTTCCACGCAAAAACCTACCTCGCTCCGTGAAAAAAGGCGAAGCGGTCAGCATCGTCAGTAAAACGGGTGTTCGTCGCGCTTATCTCGTGGTCGAACTGCACTCCGACTTTGCAAGTTTAGATGGAAATCATCCTCTCGCTGGGCAAGATCTGGTGTTTGAGATTGAAACTATCGATGCCCGCGATGCGACCGCTAAAGAGATCGATGCCTCAAGCAATGTCGTTTCTTCGCAACTCTTGCACTAATTTTTAATGTTCTGTTTTTGGAAAAAATCTTCTAATCCCTTCCAGTCTGTTATCTTGGTTACAGGATGTAGTTCTGGAATTGGGTTAGCACTTGCAAAAATTCTTTATACGCAACTTCACTATCGGGTGGTCGTCACCGGTCGGGGAGCTTCATTACCTCATCTTATCGAGCGCTTTCCGGAGACGGATAGATTTTGGGTGAGATCATTAGACGTCACGGTCGATTCCGAGCGGCAACAGCTGATCGCTGAAATCAACGCCAAGTGGGGTGGTGTAAATATCCTCGTGAATAATGCAGGTGTGAGTTATCGAGCGGTGGTGGAGCACATGAGTGCCCGCGAAGAACACCATCAATTCGAAACCAACTATTTCGGTCCTGTCAGTTTAATTCGAGCCGTTCTGCCGACGATGCGGAAGGCGGGTTGGGGGAAAATCATCAATGTGTCCTCGGTGAGTGGGATGTTGGCGATGCCTACAATGGGCTCTTATAGCGCATCGAAATATGCTTTAGAGGGCATTAGCGAGGCGTTGTGGTTTGAGGTGAGGCCTCTAGGAATTAATGTGAGCCTGATTCAACCGGGTTTTGTGAGATCCAAATCTTTTTTAAATGTGCAGTACTCGCAACTGTCGGGGCCTGAGCATGGAACCGAAGGGCTCTACGCTGATTATTACAAAAATATGACTCCCTTTATCGAAAGACTCATGGGGTATAGCTTAACCACGCCGGCAGGTGTGGCGCGACAGATTTTAAATACTATGGAAAAGCGAAATCCCGCTCTCTGGATTCCAGCCACTCTCGATGCCAAAACCTTTTATTATTTACGTCGATTTATTCCACGTCGAATACTGCTCGAAGTTTTATTTGCAACTTTACCGAGGGTGAAGCAGTGGGCAAAGACCTACACCCAACGCTCATCTAAAAAATAAGTTTCATAGGAATCGCCTTAATTTTGAGTACCAATCGTGGGCGCGGTGAGCTATAAAGCTCGCTATGAGCAAAAAGAAAAATACCCCTGATTTATTCAATGATCCTGTAAAAAACGAATCCGAAGATTTCGCAGCGATGTTTGAAACATCGATGTCCAATATCGGAAAAACTCTGCGAGTGGGCGATGTGCTTAAAGATGCCGAAATCCTCAGTATCGGTAAAAGTGAAGCTTTTGTAGCCACCGGTACCACTCAAGATGCGGTGTTGTTAAACGTTGATCTCTTAGATGAAAATAAAAACCTTAAATTTAAAGTGGGCGATCGCATCGATGTGGTCGTTGTGCGCGCCAATGCTGATGAAATTCGGGTCACTCGCCGTGGTTCTAAATCTGCGCCGGTCGATATCGATAGTCTCGAAGACGCCTTTGATATGGAACTTCCGGTGGAGGGTAAAGTTACAGAAGCGGTCAACGGGGGTTATCGTGTGTTGATCCAGGGACAAACTGCGTTTTGTCCGATCAGCCAATTAGGGGTTCCCTACGGTCAAGATGCTAGTGATTACATCGGCAAGAAATTCGAGTTTATTATTACCCAGTTTGACGCTCGTAAAAGAAATCTCGTAGTCTCTCGTCGTAAGCTTTTAGATCTCCAAAAAGCCGAGGGTGAAGGAGCCTGGATTGAATCTCACAAAGTCGGTGATATTGTCCCAGGAAAAGTCACACGCGTTGAGCAGTACGGCGCCTTTGTCGACTTAGGCAGCGGTGTCGAAGGCTTAGTTCATGTTTCCGAAATTGGCTTTGTTCGCTTGAAGCACGCCAACGAAGGTGTTCGAATCAACGACCAAGTTCAGGTTAAAATATTAAAAATCGAAGAGGAAGGGACTCGTTTAAAAATCGGATTGTCTCTAAAGCAGGCCGGTGGAGTGAGTGATCCTTGGGCTCTGGTGCCTCAAGATTTTCCGGTGGGCGCTATTGTCGACGGCACTGTCGATAAAAAAGAAGTCTATGGCTACTTTATAACTCTTAAGAACGGAATTAACGGTCTCTTGCCGAAAGCCAAATGGCGCGATTCCGAAGATTCTAAGAAATACGAGTCGTTGAAAAAAGGCGACAGCGTGAAAGTGAGAATTGATGAACTCAAGTTTGATGAACGCAAAATTTCTTTAGGTCTACCGACCGAAGAGCAGGACGAATCGTGGCGCGAGCATCAATCCACCTCGTCGTTAGGTGGAGCCTTTGCCGCGGCTTTTTCTAAAGCTCAAGAAAACGCCAAGTCCAAAAGATAAGCAGAGAGTTCTCAAAGTTGGTTTAGCCTTTTAAGGCTAACGCTTTTTGAACTTCTTGAGTGATATGGTCTGTGACTAATCGAAGTCGTGCCGACGACGAAAAAGGCACCGGCGAAAGCAAAGAGACCGGTACTCCTGGTGTCGTCCATTGGGGAAGAACTCGAACGAGACGCTGAGATTGTAGATCGGGAGCGGCGAGAAAAATAGGAACAAGAGCTAAGCCACTCCCGGCTAAAGCCGCTTTTATAAGACTCGACATCTGGTTACTCACGATGCGGGGGCGGATCGAGACTTGGACCGAAGACGCGTTCGCTTTAAGAACCCATTGTCCCCGTGATGAACGCGGTCCTAAAAATAAACAGTCATGATCTTGAAGGTCTTCCAGTTTAGAAATCTTAGATTTTTTTTTAAGGTACGCGGGCGATGCGACCAGGATGAGTTTGATATCACCTAATTTTTTAACCTTGATGGAACTTTCTTTCAGTTTTCCAATTCGTATCGCTAAATCATAACCGTCTTTGACCAAATCCAAGACTTCGTCCGTATAAATTAATTCGAACGTTAAACCAGGGTGCTTTTGGGTGAGAAGTCCTGCGGCCGGCGCAATCACCTCGGAGCCTAAATCCTCGGGAGCGGTCAGTTTAATATTGCCGGTGATCAGGCTTGTGCTTCCGTATAAAGATTTTTGGGCGTTTTCGATGGCCTCGAGCGGGCCCACGCAACTGTCATAGAAGGCCTTACCAGAGGCGGTGAGAGTTTGACTTCGAGTGGTACGGAGTAGGAGCTTTGTGCCCGTCTCAGTCTCGAGGCGAGTGATGGCTTTACTTACTGTGGACTTGGGGAGTTTGAGAGAGTCTGCGGCCTTCGAAAAGCCTCCGCTCTTAATCACTTGTATAAAAATGTGCACAAGCTCTAGATCCATATTGTTTCCTAATAGAAACAGTATAATTCAATTAGTGCATCTAATCAACAGTCGAATAATCGTCGATAGTAGATTCATACAAACAACGCTTGGAGGAGGCGGCCATGAAGAACGATCTTATTTTAGTTGTAGGTGCGACAGGAACGGTGGGTAGCGAATTGATACTCCTACTCAAAAACAAAGGATTTCGAACTCGAGCCACCACCAGCAAACCCGTTCAACCCACCGAAGACCTTGTGTCGATGAATATGGCCACGGGCGAAGGGATTAAAGAGGCTTTTGAAGGTGTGGACCGCGCGTTTTTATTGTCACCTCCGGGATATGCAGATCAATACGCGATGCTTTCGCCATTGATTCAAGAGTCAAAGCGTCGTGGACTTAAGAAAGTGGTCTTGATGACCGCGATGGGTGCGAACGCGAGCGAAGCGGCCCCCATGCGAAAAGCCGAGCTGGAACTTGAAAAATCAGGATTACATTACAACATCATTCGACCGAATTGGTTTTTCCAAAACTTCCAAACGTTTTGGATCCAAGGGATCATGGAGGAGAATAAAATTCTTCTCCCGGCGGGGACCGCGAAAGTGAGTTTTATTGATGCGAAGGATATTTCGGCCGTGGCCGCGCAACTTTTAACGAGCACTCAGTGGGATCATCGAGATTTTGATCTCACCGGTCCAGAGGCTGTGGATCATCAGCAAGTGGCTGATGCGATTTCGAGAGTCGCGGGAAGGAAAATTCAGTACCAAGAGATCAGCTCGGAGTCTTTTCAAAAGGGCTTAGTGCAGGCCGGTCTTCCCCAAGATTACGCTGAATTTCTCACGATGATCTTTGGATTTCTCAAGGAGGGTTACAGCGCGAGAACCACCTCCAGTGTGGAAGAGATTACCGGAAAGAAGCCTCGCTCACTGATTCAATATATTAATGAAAACAAAAATTCATGGAACAACTAACAAGGAGTAAACACATGAAAGTATTATTAGTAACAGCAGCCACTCTTATGACAAGTGCCAGCTTTGCCGACGTTTATAAAATTGATGCCAACGCCAGTAAGGTAGAATGGTCGGGTGGGAAAAAAATCGGTGGTGGACACAATGGAGAAATTAAAGTGAAAAGTGGCGAAGTGCAGACCGACAGTGCAGGAAAAGTCACTTCGGCCGTGGTGGTTGTCGATATGAAGTCGATCAGCAATACGGATCTCAAAGACAGTCCGGATATGCAAAAGAAACTTGTGGGCCATCTTTCGAGTGATGATTTCTTCAAAGTGGATCAATTCCCAGAGTCCAAATTCACACTGAAGACCATCGCCCCTAAAAAAGGCTCTGCCACTGAATACGTCGTCAAAGGCGATCTTACGATGCTTGGAAAAACTCAAGCCATCGAGTTTCCAGCGACGATGTCCTCAGACAAAAATAAGCTTTCTGGATCTGCGAAGGTGACCATCGAGAGATTAAAGTGGGGTCTTCAATATGGTTCTGGTAGCATCTTTAAGTCGCTGACCGCGGATAAGATCATTAATGATACTTTTGATCTGACTCTCAATATCGTCGCTCAAAAGTAAATCACTTCTCATAAAGGGAGCAGAGTAATGCTCCCTTCTTTTATTTAAAATTCGCTCGGAGATAATTAAGCCCACCGTTTATGGCCGCAATCTGCGCGTCGATACAGATCTGATCGTTGACCTTTGGACTATCGGGGTAAACCTCTGTGGTGGTGGTGTATTCAGCTCCGGAGAATCCCGCACACAAATAAAGTTTTTTAAGCTCATAATTGATCACGCCGTCTTGTTCGATCTCGACACCGATGATTCGGCCCTCTTGATCGTGAGGTGCGATATGAGTGACTTTTTTGACTTCGTCAATAATGGCCTTTTGGAAGGCGGGCTTGGGATCTTCCGAGTCCCCTACCAGATAAAATCCGTCAGGAATGTCCCATAACTCTTGAGGGATACCGTCCCTTTTTTCAAGAGCGGGTCGAAATACCGAGTTATCAGTGTCGGTCGTCTCGTGAAGATCAAAGTGAGCAAAGGGAGTGACTCCCACGGACTTCATGGCTTTTAAAAAGAGATCACATTCTTCGGCAGGACTATCTTCGCGGAAAGAGCGATTCGGATCAATGGCTTTGGGATTCCAGCGATTGATCGTTTCGTAGGCCCAAGGACTAATACAAGGGGCACAAACAAAATTAAATTGTTTTTCGAAGTGAGTGGCGGCAGTTTCCATAAATCCGAGAGCGCCGTGAACGCCACTGGTTTCGTAGCCGTGGACTCCGCCAGTAATAAGAATGGTTTCTTTGGTTTTATCGAACTTTTTAGACTTGATCAGGAATACGGGATAAAGCTCGGGGTTGATCGAAAGAGCTCCATACTGAATCACGTCAAATGCATCGCTTAATTTTTTGATTTTTGTGACCACCTCGTCGCGGTAGGAGCGCTTGATGGTTTGTTCTGCGAGCCACTGCTCTTTTTCGGCGGGTCCCCATTTCATAGTTGTCCTCCTGATGAGTTTTTCTACCAGTGGGAACGTCGGGTTGCAAGTTTACAAAGCACGTTGGCGGTGTACAAAGTTCTTGAGGAGGATTAGACTGCCTCGATGTATCAACTCCGCGATTATCAGCAGCAGGCCGTCGATAGCACGGTGAAATACTTCCGACGGCAGCGAGAGCCGGCGGTGGTGGTACTCCCGACCGGGGCTGGTAAGAGTTTAGTGATCGCGGAGCTGGCTCGAATCGCCAACGGTCGAGTTTTAGTTTTGGCTCACGTCAAAGAGCTCGTGGAACAGAATTACGAAAAGTACCGGAGTTATCAGCTAGAAGCGGGAATCTTTTCGGCCAGCCTTGGGAAAAAAGATTGGGATCAAAAAGTGATCTTTGGAAGTGTGCAATCGGTGGCAAGAGCTCCCGACGACTTCTTTCATGATTTTTCTTTACTTGTGATCGATGAGTGCCATCGGGTCGCGGACGAAGGGTCCACGCAGTATCAAGAAGTGATCAAAAAACTCTCCGAGAGAAATCCTAAGCTTTGTATTCTGGGTTTAACCGCAACGCCCTATCGGTTGGGCCTAGGTTGGATCTACGAGTACGCAGCCAATGGTGAAATCAAAACGACAAAAAAGCGATTTTTTAAACAGTGTGTATTCGAGTTACCGCTGTCTTATATGATTCAAAAAAAGTTTCTTACGACGCCCGTCAAAGTCGATATTCCTGTCACTTGCTATGATTTTTCAGAGCTCTCGGATAAGGATCGCGAATTTACAGCGGCGGAAGTGGAAGAAATACTTAAGAGCCAAAAGCGACTGACTCCGTTTATTATTAAAAATATCATAGACATCACCGAAAGATTTGATCGTAAAGGTGTGATGATCTTTAGCGGTTCCGTGAGGCACGCCAAAGAAATCATGACCTACTTACCACCGGAAGACGCTCGACTCGTGATCGGTGATACCGATATGGAAGAGCGCGATCAAATTGTGGAGGACTTTAAGCAACAGAAGTTTAAGTATTTAGTGAATGTGTCGGTCCTCACGACGGGATTTGATGCTCCTCATGTCGACGTCATCGCCATCTTGCGCCCGACGGAATCGAACAGTCTATACCAGCAGATTGTGGGTCGAGGTTTAAGACTTTCGAGCGAAAAGAAAGATTGTTTTATTTTGGATTACACCGGTATGGGGCACGACATCTACGCTCCGGAGATTAGCGACAAGCGCCCAGCGAAAGATACTGTTCAAGTGCGAATCCCTTGCCCGGCCTGTGGCTTTGAAAATGATTTTTGGGGGAGAGTGGATGAATTCGGCGACATTACGGAGCATTTTGGTCGACAGTGTCGCGGGGGAAAAGTGGATCCCGTCACATACAAAGTCACTCCCTGTGGTTTTCGCTTCCGCTTTAAACTCTGCCATGTGTGTGGATCGGAAAACGATATTACCGCCAGAGCGTGCGAAAAATGTAAAACCGAGTTGATCGATGCCGACGCCAAACTCAAGCAAGCCAAACTCTCTAAAAATGCTCACGTGATGACACCGGATCGAATCACCTTCGAGGAGCGTAAAGATAAAAATGCAAACCCGTATTTAGAAATTCGGTACTACGATTACGACGCGAATTATATCAGCGAAGCTCACTTTTTTAGTCATCCTTCGTCGATTAAAAAATTTAATATTAACTTTTTACGATCCCATTTAAAGCGCCCGGAGCTCGCTATCGAAATCGTAAATCCCAAAGATGTCCTCAAGTATCAGAATCTATTCCGTCTGCCGTCTTTTATCATAGCTCGAAAGCAAGATAAGTTTTGGAAGATTACGGAAAAAGTGTTTGCGGAAGAGTTATAGGAGCGGGTGGGTCAATTCGCCCACCACGTCCCTGCATGCCACATGATTATTCAACGGTTTATTCTTCTTTAGCGAGGATCGGCGCTGGCCGATGTCTGCTATCGATGCGCTTATCGTGGATTTTGCCAAGTACAGTCATCAGTTTATCGAGAGAACCCTCGATGGCTTCCTTGATCGTCGGAGCATCATGGTGAACGGCGACATGCTGCCCCCCCTTGGGATGCGCATCGATCTTACAGCGTTTATCGTTGCCGCCGCCTTTACTTCCGTTCTCATCGCTCAGGTGAACTTCAACGCGCGTCAACCATTCGCTGAACTCGCCGATAGCGTCTTCTACCAGCGCCTCAACAGATTGCGCCACATCTTCGCGACCTTGAATATGTTTATCGGTGTGAATTGTAATTAGCACTAGGGCCTCCTTGATAGTTCTAGAATAATGCAAAACTGAGTCCAGGGGCATTCGATTCGGTCAAAGAGCTCGACCTTTCAGAGGGTTTGCTTCAACGCACTCCTATTTCAGTCCGATGCAGAAAAGAATTTCTTGACTGGCTTCTTGAATCGTATCCAGCGCCTTTGGTATTCGAAGGATTTAGAATATTTTAATAGAGGGCTGTAATTTGGTAATCGAAGAGCTTGTTGTTAATCTTGATTTCAAAAGTATCACCGACGCGTTTTCCGACGAGCGATTGACCCACAACTGAATCGGTGGTGATGATGTGATAATCCGAAGAATGTAAAGAAAGCTTAGTCCCCCCAGCTCCAGGTAAGATAAAAAAGTTTTTCTCAGTTTCTTCATTAATACGGACTTGAACCAGCGCGGTCAAACTGATGGGATCGCCGCTTTTAAAATTTCGAGGATCGAGTTGGCTGAGCTTGTGAAGCACGACTTTAAATTCATCGGCACGCTTCGCTTGAGCGCCTGCAAGATAAGAGGCCTCGAGCCCGCGCGTGTCGTATTTATTCTCGGCCTTAGATTCTTCAGTGGTGGCAGCGTCTTTAGCAATATGCGCAGTGAGCATCAGCGCATCCAAATCTGCTTGAAGCTGTTTCAGTAAAAGCGATACGAGTTGGCGTTTAAGTTCCGGCGGATCCAGTGGCGATTTCACAGGGTGGTTTCTCCTGCGAAAACAATAATACTAAGCCTAAGATTTCAAAAGGGACGCCGCCCAAATCAAAAAGCGAACGCGCCTTTTGATTTATGTCTCTAAATTCGCTTGTCGATGAATACTTTCCAAGAGATCTGTTAGATTTTTTCGATGGATGGGTTTTGTCAGAAAATGGGAAAAACCCGATTGCGTTGCACGCTCGCCTTCGTCTTTCATCGCATGGGCGGTGAGCGCCACCACTGGGACCTTGAATCCCCGGCTCCTGAGCGCTCTGACAGCCTGATGCCCATCCATGATCGGCATCTGAATATCCATCAGTACCACACCAAAGTCTTTCGCGAGCGCCATGTCTACGCCTTCGGCACCATTATTGGCGAGCGCGATTTTGGCGCCGGTTTTTTCGAGCATTTTTTGAATCAGATACTGATTGTCTGGAGAATCCTCGACAAGGAGCACCTCGAAGTCTTGAAGGTTAGGGTAAATTGGTTCAGTTAGGATTGGGGGAGGACTGACTTTTGCCGTTTGAAGTGGAACGAGTTGCGCTGCGACGGGAACACTCACCGGAAACTCAACCTTGAACTCGCTCCCGCAACCAATCTTGCTGTGAGTGAGAGTAAAGTCACCGCCTAAGGCTTGGCTTAATTTTTTAGAGAGGATGAGGCCAAGGCCCGTCCCGCCAAATTTTCGCGTCGTCGATGAGTCTGCTTGCGAAAAAGCCTTAAATAACAATTTTCTTTGTTCTTCAGTAATGCCTCGTCCCGTGTCGGTGATCTTAAATTCAATATGATTGGGAGTGTAGATGAGTCGGAGTTCGACTCGTCCTCGTTCTGTAAATTTGATCGCATTTCCGACGACATTACTTAAAATCTGGCGAATGCGCGTGGGATCCGAGAGAATAAATTCAGGCAGTGGTGTTTCAGAGAGAAACTCGAAAACGATTCCCTTTTCGCGCGCTTTCATCCCCGTTAACGAAGAAAAATCTGCCAGAAATTCTATAAGATTAAATTCGACAGTCTCAATCTCCATCTTACCAGATTCAACTTTCGTTAAATCTAAGATGTCATCGATGACCCTTAGTAGGTGTTGAGAGTTGCGTTCGATAATCGAAAGAAAATTTGAGACCTCAGGATCTTGAACCACTTTCGAATCTTTGATTAAACTCACAAAGCCCATGATAGCTCCCAAGGGAGTGCGAATTTCGTGAGACATATTCGCCAAAAAAGCGGACTTGGCTTGACTGGCGCGTTCGGCTTCGACCCGCGTCGCCTCAATTTCGGCCGTCTGCTGCGTTTGCCGTTGCGCTTCGATCTCAATGTAGCGAATGGCGGCTTTACTGATGCTGAGATCTACAAATTCGTGGTAGATCTTTCGGGTTTCAATCTCGATCAGGCCCTGATCTTCAATGGACTCGAGAATAGTCACTCGGAGTAAATGATACTCAGCGATCACTTGGTCAAGGGTGTATTCAGGTTGGCTTGCGCGGTCCTCGGCGTGTTCGTTGGCCACATCCGTATTGGTTTGGACTGAGTCTTCAGGGCGAACGCTGTGGAGAGTTGCTACCAGCCGATCCATAAACTGAGGAAGAGAGTCGAGGAGCGCGAGTTTTGTTTGAACTTTGGCGGCTTCCACTCGCTGGCGGGCCCGCATTTCCCAGTCTTCGAAAATTTCGGATTTGGCTTTTGCAAGATAAGCAGCCACATCCTGCCGTGATAGATTCTTTGTAAACATTGAGATCTAGTCCTTACAGGAGTGTGACAGGATTTACAGGCGAAGTTCAGCTTCTATGAAGGACACTAGCGGAGTGGGGTAGCCCTGTCATGGGAAGATTTAGATTATTTAAGGGGCCTGGGTGCTACTCAGGTTCGTGGACCTTGTCATCTCGTCGGAGCTCTCTTAGACTACGATTATGCATAAATATGGAATTTCAGGTGGGAGCTTACAACTGCGCCGCATCTGTTTACGGAGTTCAGCTCGGTCTCTTTAACGTCACCGATCATCTTCATGGATTGCAGATCGGCCTTCTGAATATTTCTCACAAAAACGGTTTGCTCTTCTTCCCCATTATCAATTCGGGATTTAGGCCATTTCAGCGGCCATAAATTTTTTTTAGGTCGCGTCCTTGACATTTTTTTTACCGGTCCCAGGTTTTTGGTATAACCGTTGATACGAGATCAACGATAACCATTAACCCAATAGGAGGTCCAAAATGAGAATGTTAAGTCCAATTTCCACAACGTGGTCATGGCCACGTCGCAGTTTGTCTCCCATTCAGATGGGGGATGCGTTTGAAGAGTTTGATCAAATTGTCGAAAGTTTTCTTCGACCCACGTTGGCGACCAGCCACAATTTTCAGCCGAGCTGTGATGTCAGCGAAACGAAAGATCACTACTTGATCAGCTTTGATATGCCCGGTGTTAAAAAGGAAGACGTAAAGATCGAAGTGAAAAGAAATCAATTGTTCGTTTCGGGCGAGCGTCATCGTGCCACCAAAGAAGAGGACGAGACTACTCTCCGTCACGAGAGATCCTATGGCCGTTTTGAGCGCAGTTTTACACTTCCTGAATCTGTTGCGGCCGATAAGATTGAAGCTCACTACGAAAACGGCGTTTTAAACGTAGCCTTGCCAAAAGCGGAGATTGCGCAGGGGAGAACTATTCCGATTCAAACGGGAAAATCGGGATTTTTGAGCCAGCTCCTAGGATCTAAAAAGGATTCTTCTCCCGAAATGAAAGACGTGAAGCACTCCTAGTGCTGGGGGTTGGAGATCGTGGCTGCCCTTGCGGCGCAGCCACGATATTTTTTGTTTATAATCCAAAGTCTAGATTTGAAAATGAGCAAAATTTTCCAATCTTGACATTTTAAGAGCCATTTCCAAAATAAAAAAGAAGAGTGCAAAAGCTCTCATAAATAAAGGAGGTATTTATGATGAACGATCTTCAATTTGAGTTTTTGGGATTTAAGCCAGATGACGAAGTGAAAGATTTCGTTTGGTTCGTCGGGGATAAATTGCACTGGAATGCGCCCAGTGACTCGACGACGAAGATTGCAGTTCGTAAAACAAAAAAAGCCATAGAAGTTTCTTGTCGAATTGTTTCCCAGGCAGGAACATTTGTGGCAGATGCCATAAGCGATAGTCCTTTTAAAGCTCTTCAGCAGGTTGAAAAAACAATTCGGAATCAGTTGGAAACTTGGGGGCGAGTCCGCTTTAAGGATTCCACTTTCTCCTTCGACCAATGAGGCTCCAATGCGTCAACGTGTGGTGTTGATCACTGGAGCGAGCACCGGCTTGGGTTTAGCACTTGTGCAGGAACTCCTTCAGTCCAAAAATTATCACGTGATAGCGACGGCGAGAAGGTCTTCTTTGGAGAGATTCAAGGAGGCGGGAATCGTGGAGGGTGAAAATCTTTGGATCCGCCCCCTCGACGTTTTAAATAAATCGGAAAGAGACAGCGTACTCACCGAAGCTACGGAAAAACTGGGTGGCATTGATGTCCTTGTGAACAATGCGGGCTACTGTTTAAGAAGCGTTGTGGAGCAAGTTAACGAGACGGAGCGCCTTCAGCAGATCGACACCAACTTTAGAGCTCCGATGGCGTTGATCCGAGGGGTCCTTCCTCATATGAGAAAAAAGCGATCGGGTCACATTATTAATCTTTCCTCTGTGGCTGGAATGATGGCGATGCCAACCATGTCGATTTACAGTGCCTCGAAGTTTGCTCTCGAGGGAGCCACCGAAGCTCTATGGTACGAGGTTCGTCCCTGGAAAATTAAAGTTTGCCTGATTCAACCTGGATTTATAAATTCGGATTCGTTTAAGAATGTCCAGTTTTCACGAGAAAGTCGTAAATCCATTCAGGATAAAAATAATCCCTACTATTATCATTACAGCTCGATGGCGCCATTTATCGCCAAACTCATGAAGCTTTCACCGGCAACTCCAGCATCCATTGCTAAGAAGATTCGAAAGGTGATGGAAAGTTCCAATCCTCCGCTCCGTGTGCCGGTCACGATTGATGCTTATTTTTTTGGACTGCTTCGCAAAATTTTACCCCATCGGATTTATTTGAGTTTGATGTACTATTCTCTGCCGCGAATTTTTCGTTGGGGCGAAGACGATCACTACTACATGGATGCGGAGTACGAGCGTAATGAAATGTTAAAATCAAAGTGGAACCCGCAACACGATTTTTCCGAAGACGATCAGGATTCGCACGTTCCCCATTTCGATTTGACTCTCAGGGGTTGATCTTCTCGCAAGCAATGCTATGGTGGGTGACTGCGAGGAGAAACGATGGGACATTTAAAAAACGGGCAGTGGCACAATGACGAAGTCGCAACCAGTGGAGTGGGTGGAGCGTTTGAGCGTGAGGCCTCTGTATTTCGCGACCAGATTTCCGAGGATCACGAAAAGTTTAAGCCCGAAGCCGATCGCTATCATCTGTCTGTGAGTTTGGCGTGTCCTTGGGCTCATCGCACCCTGATCACACGTCATCTTAAAAAACTGCAAGATTTTATTAGTGTCAGTGTAGTGCATCCGGAGATGCTGGAGAACAGCTGGGAATTTCGAAAAGATTTCGACGGTTCCACCGGTGACACTTTATATAATAGCAAATATCTCTACAATATTTATCAAAGGCACGATCCCAAGGTCACAACCAAAGTCACAGTGCCGATTCTTTGGGATAAGAAGACCGAATCCATTGTTAATAATGAGTCTTCAGAGATTCTTCGCATTTTTAATACGGCTTTCGAAAAACTCAGTCCCACTCAAATTGATCTCTACCCTGAAGCCCTGCGCTCCGAGATTGATCAAATGAATGAAGTCACTTACGAGCCCGTCAACAATGGGGTTTATAAATCGGGATTTGCAAAGAAACAAAAAGCCTACGAAGACGCCTGCAGTAAATTGTTTAAAACTCTCGATCAAATCGAAGCTCATTTAGAAAAGCGGCAATATTTAGTGGGGAGTCAGCTGACGGAGGCCGACATTCGACTTCTCACGACGCTTATTCGCTTTGATAGCGTTTACTACGTCCACTTTAAATGTAATGTGAAAAAAATCTCCGAATATAAAAATCTTTCGGCCTACCTCCAACGGTTTATGGAGATGGACGCCGTCAAGTCGACAACGAATATGAAGCAGATCAAACACCACTACTATTATTCCCACGATTTTATAAATCCTTACCGAATCGTTCCTATCGGGCCTTCATCCATGATGTGAACTGGCTCTAAGCAGAAGTATTGGCTTTTCCCCAATCTCGGAGTTCCTCGAGGACGGGTCGTAGGGAATTTCCTTTTTTTGTCAGTTGGTACTCGTATCGCGGCGGGTTCTCGGAGTAAATGACTCTTTCGATAATATTGAATTGAACCAATTTTTTTAAACGATTGGAGAGGATGTTGGGGGAAATACCTTGGAGCGAATTTTGAAGCTCTTGGTTTTTCTTAGGGCCATCCAGAAAAAGATCGCGGAGGATCAAAATGGTCCATCTATCACCAATAATTTCTAAACTTCGCGCCACCGGGCAGTTAAGCCCCCGAACGATCACTTTACTACTCATAGCCTTATTTTAGCACAATATTTATTAAATCGATAGTAACTATTGATTTAATAGTGACCTCCTGATATTCTTTTATCCATGAAACATTTTATCTTTTTAATTTTGGGTCTTTGGACCTTGTTGGGTTTTGCTATATCCCGGCCCATGTCCGGTCCTGGATATGATAGCTCTGCGGAAACTCTCAAAGGAGATCTCAATCGTGATGTTTATGTCGCTATCACCAATGCCTACGTCATCCGCTCCAAGAGATCTCTATTTGATCGAAAAACCCAGGAGATCTACAAAAATTTAGAGCAAAACATGGGCTATCTGGTGGGCTCTATTCGTCTCCGTCTGCTGGGGGAAGAGGTGTGGACCTATACAGTTTGGGAAAGCAAGGAGGCCTTAGACCAATTTGCCAACTCTCGCCAGCACGTCGATGCGATGTACACCTCTGATTCCGCCATTCGACAGATGCGATCCTTGGTTTTTAAGGTCAAGGCCAGTGAGATTCCATTAAGCTGGAGTCAAATCGAAGAGATCATTCAAAAAGAAAAGATGAAAGAATACAAACCCCTTTAAAGAAACAAATACTATGATGACTTCCCTCTATATTGGCTTACTTGGGTTACTGTATTTTAAGATCTCGCTCGACACCATTATTGCCCGAGGGCGTGAAAAAGTATCGCTGGGTCCTGGCGCGAATAACGAGGTCCTTCATTTAGTTTCGGCCCACGGTAACTTCTCAAGTTATGCTCCACTATTCCTATTGATGTTTTTTTTACTAGAACAGCAAAACACTAATAGTGTTCTCCTCCACGTAATAGGGGTGACGTTTTCAGTGGGGCGTGTGCTTCACTATTTAACGATGAAAGATAAAGAACGTACTGTTAAGAAAAGAAAGCTCGCCATGCAACTCACTTTATGGCCAATGAATGCCCTCGCAATAATCAACATCTATGCCTATGTCATGCAGAGTTAAATATTATTTTTTACAATTTGTCAGACTGGCAAAGGGGTTAGTTTTTGTAAAAAACATCCTTTGCATTCTCGCCTAGGATTCCCATTGTGACCTTTTAAAGGTCGAGTTATCGAGGTTCGGTATTCTCTTTATTGTGGGGGCTCAATTGGAGTTTAACGCAAATCATCTCTCTGAAAAGCGAATTTTTAAAACACAGGTGGCCGTCATTGGTGCGGGCGCTGCGGGTATTACTATCGCACGCGAATTTGTAGGCACGAACGTACCGGTCCTGCTGCTCGAGGCGGGCGACTATGAGTATGATCAAAAGTCTCAGGCCGTTTACGAGGCCGAATCCGTCACCACCAACACCGAAAGCGTTTTAGATGGCACTTACCCGGGCTGGTCCCGCCTCCGTTATTTTGGCGGCTCAACAGGTCATTGGGGAGGGTGGAGTTGTCCCTTGGAGGAGAACGACTTTGTACAAAAGGATTGGGTGGATCACAGTGGCTGGCCCTTTCTTCGCCGGGAAATTCTTCGCTACTACGACAAAGCCTGCGACTTGATCGAAATCCCACGATTTAATTTTGAGAATCTCTCCCAGTCCGAACTTTTTGTGCCGTCGGAAGATTACGATCAGCTGTTCGCAGAAAGTTCGTTGAATTCAAAACTGGAGCAGCGCTACTTTTCCTACAGTCCTCCGACGAGATTTGGAGAAAAATATAGAGACGAACTCCATCAGTCTGCCAACGTCACCGTGGCGACCAATGCCAACGTGATTCGCTTGGACATGGATCCATTTCATGAGCGCATTGAAAAAGTCATTTGTAAAAATCAAAATGGCGTAAGTTTCGAAGTCCATGCCCAGGTTTTTGTGTTGGCGTGTGGGGGGCTCGAGAATCCGAGACTGCTTTTAAATTCCAACCACCAAGCACCAGCAGGACTGTGCAATCAGAATGATGTTGTTGGTCGGTATTTCCTAGAACATCCCCATTCCGAATTTGCCGTACTCATGAATTTAAAAGGAACCGATTGGCTAAAGAGTTTCGCAGCCCTCGGACCTGGACAAAGCAAACGGATTTTTGTGACCAGTCCCGAGTTTCAAAGAAAAAACAAAACCATGAGTTACTCGTGCGAAATTATGGCCGACGGCGATGAGCCCTCCAATTCCAAAACTCTCGAGCAGATGAAGGCACTCGTCAGTGATACCACCGAGACGCCCAAGTTCTCGATTCTCAATGTCCGTGCCGATATGGAGCCCAACTCCAATAACCGTGTCTTTTTAGGAACTCAAAAAGATGAGCTTGGGCTGAATCGCATCAAAATGAACGTGAATTTTTCGCAGAAAGATTTGGACTCCATTCGAATTTCGACAGAGGCCGTGATGTCGCACCTTTCGTTTTTAGGCCTCGGGCGATCTCAGCTCAAAATGTTGGAGGAAAATCTTTGGCCGGGGAGTGTGTGGATCGGCTGTCACCACATGGGGACCACGCGCATGTCGACAAATCCCAAAGAGGGCGTCGTCGATGCCAATAGCCGCGCCCATGGTTTAAATAATTTGTACATTGCGGGGAGCTCGGTGTTTCCCACTGGCGGTTACGGCAATCCTACTTTAACAATTGTCGCCCTAGCTTTGCGCTTGAGTGACCATTTAAAGATGAGGTTTTAATGTTAGATCCAAGACGAAGAACTTTTCTTAAATCTTTAGGTTATCTCACAAGCCTTGTGGTTTTAGAAGGTATCCCTCTCAATGCACTCGCAGCTTTTGGAGACCGGGCGCAGTTGCCCGTGGTCATTGGAGACGATTATTTGGTGCAGTTCGGGCAAGAGCCGGAGTTATCGGAGCTCAACGCTTGGATCGAGGACTCGGCCGATTCTTTTTTCGAAAAGCCTCATCTCGTCGATAAAGTACGAGAGCAAGTGAAGAGCGATTACTTGAATGGTCATGTTTTTAAATGGAACCGGTGGGTGCTTAGTCGCACCGAAGGCCGTTTGTGTGCGCTAGCGAGTTTAAAAACAACTCGCTCTCAATAGCGCCAAAATCGCTAAGGCTTTTTCACCTTGGACATTAAAATATTCGCCAAGAAAATATCGTTTTCCCCTTGAGGATCGGTGACATCGCCATCCTCAGAAAAACTTTCGCCCAGGATTGTCAGGCTTTGATTGGGGCCTTCGACGATCGCGTAAGCGGCATCGTACTCACTTCCACCAATGGTCTGTTGTCCCAGGAAGTCTCCATCGATTGAAAAGCGAATGAGCCACGCGTCCCATTTGCCACGATGGCCTTGGACTTGTTGATCCGAAGAGGGGCTTCCGCCGATCATGGCGAAGTTTCCGTCGCTGGTTTGGACCACGCCATAGCCGAGTTCGTAGTTGGCGCCCCCAAAACATTTTTGCCAGATGAGTTTTCCGTTGGCATCGAGCCGAATCACCCAGTAGTCAAATTCGCCGTGACTGCCTTTCACTTGACCGACATACCAATCTTTAAAGCTATAGGTGTAACCTGTGACAATGATGCTGCCATCTTTGGCTTCGGTAATGGCATTTCCCCACTCCCAGTCCCAACCGCCATAGGTGTTGGACCATAATTTATCGCCTTCGGCATTTAACTTGATCACGAGGAAATCATAAGTGCCGTGGTTACCGATGGCGTCGCCATTGTCCGACTCCGATTTTCCAGAAATTAAAATCCCTCCGTCACGGGATTCAATCACTTGGGTGAGAGTCTCATTGGAAGTTCCGCCGAACTTTTTTTGCCATTTAACTTTGCCGTCGGGGGAAATTTTCGCCACCCACCAGTCGTAAGCGCTTAAATTTTGAGAGCAAAGCGGGTCGGTGTTGTAAACCGTACCGCCCACGAGGATATCGCCCTTTGAGGTGACAGTGATCGAGGCTGCGAAATCGGGCCCTGCACCGCCAAAATTCTTTTGCCAGAGAATATCTCCCTTGGAATTAATTCGAACTAACCAGATGTCACTCAGTTGTTTTTTTCCCAGGGCATCTCCATCCTCTGAGCTCGACGTTGCGGTGAAGACAAACCCACCATCGGGAAGAGCGGCGATGGCAGCGCCTTGATCATTTTTAGAGCCCCCATAAGTTCGGGCCCAAATTTTTTCGCCATTCCAACCGGTTTTCACAACCAGGACATCGTTTTCGCCTTGATGGTTTTTAATATCTCCGTCTTCGGATTTCGTCGTCGCCACAAAAGCGTAACCGTCGGTGGTGCGCACAAGGGCTTGAGGACTGTCCTGCGGGCGATCATCTTTAGATCCGCCATAATTCTTAAGCCATTCGACCGAAGGAGGATGTTGAGTCTTAACTGTTGAGGTTTCTTGAGTCTTTGATGGATCCGCAATTTTAAATTTTAAAGGATCTACATTCACGATCCAAAAGTCATAGTCACCCGAGGAGCCCTTGACATCGCCATCGGTAGATTCAGTTTCTCCGACAATGACCACGCTCCCATCGGGAAGTTGCACGGAAGAGGATCCCAGCCCTGGAATTTCGTAACTGCTCCCGCCCATAGTTTTTTGCCCTAAAATATTTCCTTTGGAATCCACTCGCAAGATATAGAAGTCGGCACTACCGCGATTTTTATCCACATCACCATCATGAGAGGCCGAGGATCCCGCCATCACATAACTTCCGTCTTTCAACTGCAGGGCCGTGTGGAGGAATTCATCAACTTCGCCCCCATAAATTTTGGTCCACTCGCTTTCTCCATTTTGATCTAACTTGACCAAGAAATTGTCGTATTCGCCGATGATGCGCGCTCCTTCGACGTCCCAAGAGTAAGTGTAGCCCGCAAAAAGATAGCCGCCCTCTTGGCTCACGAGGATGGCGCTTCCCCAATCCCACATCGATCCGCCGAGGGTTTTTTGCCACTGGATCGCGCCGGAGGAATCAAATTTCACCACCCAGGCATCGTACTCGCCCATAAAGTTTGTCACATCGCCGTCAAAACTTTCCGTACGGCCCACCGTGATCCCACCGCCATCGGCGGTGGCGGTGATTTGGGAAATGTACTCTTCGTTCGTTCCGCCGTAAGACGCCACCCAAAGAATTTTTCCATCAGGAGAGAGTTTGGAGATCAGATAATCGCGCGTTCCTCCACAACCGTGGTGATGATTTTTTGATTGAGGCCCAGCAATATCGCCGTCCATCGAATAAGAATCGCCACCGACTAGAATGTGTCCATCCATTAAAACAGAAACGGTCTGCCCGGTGTCTTCCGCGGTGCCACCGATCGAACGCTCCCATTCGATGGTGTTGTCGTGTCGTAACTTAACGACCCAAATATCAGAGTTTTCCTTAGAGCCGTGGTGGCCTTTCACCGCTCCGTCAGTGGAGCGAGACGTTCCCACTAAAACAAGTCCACCGTCGGGAGTGCTCGCTACAGCCGCCGCCGAATCGTAACTGGATCCACCCACATCCACTTGGCGAAGAAAGCGACCTTTGGAAGTGTATTCCACAAGAGTAAAGTCCGAGTTATGCTCCAGGGGATTCGACGGGGCAGGGCCACCGAGTTTTTCGTATTCGCCGACAACAACGATGTTGCCATTCTTTCTTAAAGCGACACCTTTACCCGAATCATATTTTTTGCCGCCAAAAGTTTTCGTCCAAGCACTCGCCGAGCGGGGAGTGGCAAAGATCAGGGCGAGTGCGAAGATAGAGAGTGCGGTCAAAAAGTAAAATTTTTTCATACAGCTTCCCTTGATGGAGAGGTCTTAAGTCGCTTGATATTTGTTCGGAAAATGGATTTTTTGCAAGCTTTAGCTGGAGGTTTGGAGCGAATTCATCTTCTGTGGATTGGATAGCTCCATTGTAATGGGTATGTAAATTTGGGGAGGAGATCAGGGTGGCTTGTGTTCTATTGCCCTCAACGCTAAAGCTGCACTCAGAAACCGTTGCCCAGATCTAAACAAAGGAGCTTTTGTGAAGTTATTCAGTCTAGTCGTTCTTATTATGATTTTCGCCCCCACATCTAGTTATGCAATTCCTTCGCTCAATTCCAACGATCGCAAAGAATGCATCCAACGCGTTCAAATCGAGTGTCGCAGTGGGATCTCACGTGTTGATAGAGCCTTCTTTACTTATGACCATGGCTATATCTGGAACATGCGCCTTAAAAATGGGGGATCCGCTTTTTGCGCGCGCCAAGTGATCGTCGATTGGATGGATTAGACCTCTAGCCCCCCACCAGCAACTCAGGTCCTCACCACGGTTCGTTGCTTCGCATTTGAGTAATTCTTTGTGAGAACCGCGAAATGAAGCGGACTTTGTCTTTTGGAATCAATACTCCTTGAGCGGTCTTAAAAGACCCTCAAGACCGTTCAGTTTAATTTCGTAGAGTATGGCCAATAGCTCTCCTAATTCTCCCTCGGGAAAGCCCGTCTTAGAAAACCACACCACATAAGATTCAGGAAGATCCATCATCCGGTAGCCCTTGTACTTCCCGTAGGGCATTTTCCAATTGGCAAGTTTAACTAAGCACTCTGTATCGAACATCAGAGCATCGTAGGATTAAACGGAGGGTTTATCAATGCGTTCTGATAAAAATTGTCTTGTTCCCCGGTCAATTTCTTCGTAAATGTGGAATTCGGTAAGATTCACCCCTAGTCGAAGGAATATTTGTGAGCGGGCGCAGAATAGTGATCATCGGCGGTGGCGCCGCAGGATTTTTTACGGCCATCAATGCCGCCGAAAACTTAAAATCCAAAGGCCTTCCGGGAGAGGTGCAACTTTTAGAGCTCTCGGGGAGCACACTCAAAAAAGTCAGAATCTCTGGCGGCGGCCGCTGCAACGTCACGCATAATCTGTTCGAACCTCGCGCCTTCTGCGAGCGTTACCCGCGAGGGGCTAAAGAACTCCTCTCAGCGTTTCAAAGATTTCAAGCCAAGGACACGCTGGAGTGGTTCGAAAAGCGCGGAGTCCCTATCGTTGCCGAAGAGGACGGGCGCATGTTTCCCGTTACAAATAGTTCAGAGACCATCATCGAATGTTTTACCGAGGCCGCGCGCGCCGCGGGCGTAAAGCTGCAATTGCATCACAAGGCCGAGGCCGTTCGCAAGAACGAGGACGGGACACTCACGGTGGAGATTCGCAACAGTGACACCATCATCGCCGATGCCGTCATGATCGCGACGGGCAGTAGTGCTCAAGGTTACGAGCTTGCCAAAAATGTAGGGCACACCATTACCGAGCTTGCACCGTCGCTATTTAGTTTTAAAGTGACCGACCCCTTGCTCGAAGAGCTCTCAGGCTTAAGCTTCGAAAACGCCGAAGTGAAATTGCTGATCCCTAACGAAAAGCCATTTAAGGAACGGGGACCTCTGCTCATCACCCATTGGGGAGTGAGTGGACCCGCAGTCTTAAAAATCTCCGCATGGGCCGCACGCGAAATGCTCCATGCCGACTACAAAGCCGATCTCAAGGTGAATTGGCTCGGAGCTCAACGCATTGACGAAGTTTTAGATCTGCTCAAGAGCATAAAATCCCAGGCCGTCAAATCCCAGGTCCACAATATCTATCCCGAACAGTTGGCCAAACGCTTCTGGGTGAAAGTTTTAGCCAAAGCCCAAGTCTCCGAAGACAAGCGTTGGGCCGATGTCTCTAACAAAGAAATACAGCAAATCGCCGAAGTCCTTTTCGCCACCGAATTTAAAGTCTTAGGAAAAAATAGATTCAAAGACGAATTTGTCGAATGCGGAGGAGTCTCCCTCAAAGAAATCGATTTTAAAACCATGCAGAGCAAATTAGTCCCAGGCCTTTATTTCGCCGGCGAAGTCCTCGATGTCGACGGAATCACTGGCGGCTTCAACTTCCAAAACGCTTGGACCGGCGGCTGGATCGCCGCGCAGAGTATGGTTGGTTAGATATTGATCTCTTCGACATTGCATAAAATCTCTAGATGTTAACGGAAAAGGCACCTCATCTGATGTACCTACAAATCAATTCGTTCGTTACATGTATATGACCTCAAAGGTCAAAACTTAAACGGACCGGAGAAAATTGCTGTGAATTGAAGATCTGTTTGCAGTCCGTGGGCCACCGTCGCTTTTTTTAGTTAAATACACTTAAACTTTATCGAACGAGCAGGCGAGAGCAGCAGTTGTAATTGGCACTATTACTTTTTGGATATTTGTTAATGAGGATTCTGATTTTTTTAAATCTATCAGCGCAATTCAAATTAGACATTGTTAATTTACTTCTTGATCTTGAGCTATATTGAGACCAGCAGCGGTTAATTTGTTTTCTTAAATTTATGTTTATTAAGTTCTTTTAAATAATTATCCAGATATTTATGCAGTTTTTTGACTTCACCTAAAGATAAAAAAAAGTGTTCATGATCTGGCTTATCTTTGTTTGGAACCGCTAGAATATTCAATAGCCAGCTTTTTGCAGAATTCGAATCGTCATCATAGTCGCCTGAAAAGGATATGTAACCACGATTTTTTTCGAACTTTAATTGTTTTTGCAGTTTGTGTTTGCTAAAATTAGCTAACTTAATCTTCATATTCGTTCCTTGTGCTACTGCACTTTAGATCAGACTCCGGATGGTAATAAATCGAAAAAGAAGAGTCAAATTTTAGGATAATCGTTTATGATAGGGAGCTTAAATTGATATAGCAAAAGTTTTATCATCCTTTATGACGTCACATAGTTTATCTATTTTTAGGAAGTATTATCTGATTGTTTCGACAACAATATCGATAAATCAATTATTTATAAAAACTCATTTTCCAACCGTAGAACCGTAGAACCATTTTTTGACGATATGTATAGGATTAAATTGGAAAGGTAAATGGGGTTCGCGGTCAATATCTGAATGATCAAAAAATGGTGGCGTTGGACCAAAGACAGGCGCACAAAGCAAAACAACCACTCATCACCATGATACTATTAGATTTTTCCCAAAAACAAAAGAACGAATTTTTGCAGTTTGTGCTCCGCTTTACATAGCGGGATACTCTTTGCGAGAGATTCAAGAGCAAACAGGATTTGCAAAATCATCGATCCGTGAATCGCTGCGGTCTCATGGCTACACACTTAGGCCAACAAGAATTGGACCGAACCATCATGGATCGCAGTCCTTGCCTCGTCGTTCCCCGGTCTTACCTTATGGCTACGGTTGGCTTGATGGAAGGCTAGTGCCCGATCCAAGCGAATATCGAGTGGTCCAAAAAATACTTCAGCTTTGGCAAAAGGGCGAGAGTTCGCGGTCCATCGCAAATATTTTAAATGATCAGCAGATCAAATCTCGAAGTTCCAAAAAATGGTTTCACGGTCTTGTTATTTCGATTGTTAAGCGTCATCAACAAAGAGGAGAGTCTCATGATTCCAAATAAACTTATCGAAGCAGTTGTGATTTTTGTTTTTCTTACTGCTGCTACAGGTCAGCTGCCGCGGCTTATTAATTCTGTTCGGATGGCGCAATTTCAAGTGCTCAAAGAGTCCAGATCCTCCAACTGGGGCAAGCCACCTTTGTTGCTCCTAAAGAAATGAATGCTTTTATGTGAAAATTGGACAAGTGTTTCGTTCCTCAAAAGAGATTTCTCAAACCAATGTCTGCTAAGGATTTAGAAAGACTATTATTTATGCAATCGCATGCAAGTTAACGTTTGCCATAATCTTGCTTACTAGGTAAGCTAAGTACCATGAATTCTAAAAAGCCAGCCGCTGCTCGATTCCGAAATCTTAGGTCGTTATTGGAGCTTTCTCAGCGTGGTCTTGCACGTGAGTTTGGTGTGTCCGCTGCTGCTGTTGCTCATTGGGAATCAGGCTCTAGACAGGCTTCTGGTCCGGCCCTCAAACTTCTTGAAATCTTCGAGAAGCAATATGCCAGGAGTCTCTACAAGCGGGATGAATTGAGGGCCGAATAGTGTCTGCTGATTTGATAAAACAACTTCTTCGAGCATATGCGAACAATGATTCCGATCTCTTTCGTAAGAGCGCCTTGCAAATAGCGGCCAATGAAAGTCGTATAGGCCACTCTAAGCTGGCCGAAGAGTTGCGCGAGTTGATCTCTAAAATGCCAGAGAGATCAGAGATGATTTCTGAGCCGATCAATATCGCACAACCCCGAGGCGAATTGGCTGAGTTGATCGAATGTACTTTCCCCCAAGAGGGTTTTCGTAACGTGGTTCTTGGAGAAGAAAATGAAGCTACACTAAAGCGCATAGTTCTTGAAAATCGCCGGCGCTCAACCCTGCAAGATTTTGGAGTGCAGGCGACTCGTAGACTGCTTTTCTTTGGCCCACCAGGTTGCGGAAAGACCCTAACTGCGAGAGTTCTAGCTGCCGAACTTGGTCTTCCACTCATGACTGTTCGCTTCGACGCCCTTTTCTCAAAGTTTCTTGGAGCTACAGCAACTCACCTGCGAACCATATTTAATGAAATGTCCAGACGTCCGGCAGTTTATTTTTTCGATGAGTTTGACGCCATCGGAAAACATCGCTCAGACGCCGTTGATGTCGGTGAAGTAAAGCGAGTTGTAACTTCATTCTTGCAGATGCTAGATGCTGATCGAAGTCAGAGCCCAATTATTGCGGCAACTAATTTTGAAGATTTAATTGATCGAGCACTACTGAGACGCTTTGATTCAGTTGTCAGCTTCCCCCTACCAACTAAACAGCAGATTCAATCACTGATTTCGACTAGGTTCGCCCAGTTCGAAATTGGCTCCGCATACTTAACCAAAATTGGCCAACAGTCTGTGGGTTTGAGCTTTGCCGACATTGCCAGAGCCTGTGACGATGTTATCCGCAATATGGCTTTATCTAATCGAAATACGCCAAATCAAGAGGATTTGAAATGGGCCTTTGATCTCCTTGGGGAACGAAAAGTTTTACTGAAACCCAAGCGTAAGAGATAACCTATGGCGGACAAAAAATTACCGTTCATTTTTTCCAAAATGAAGGCGCCGAAAAAATTTACGTCTATTCGCCAGTTCTTTCCGAAAACCCCATTGCCTCCTAGGAATCCCAAAGAACACAGAAAATATCTTTTGGATCAACTCTCCAATGTAGAAAAGCATATTCAATCTAAGTCCAAAAACAAATTGGCTGAAGCAAAAGGAGCTGTCGTCGCTGTCAAGCGTGCAGAGGGTTCCCAGCTCAAGGTTGACAGCCTAGGTGACAAGCTCAGTGGTGTTCGGGTTTTATTTGATATTCCTGAGGAGCGAACGACTATTCTAGATGTCTCTAAAGGCGATCTCTCCGCTCTAAAGAAAAAAATCAACGCTTATGGCGAAAAACCCAAAGTTTCCTCAAGAAGCAAAAGTAAAGTTCCGAAACCCGCGAACAACGACTTAATTGCTCCAATTGAAAGTATCGTTGAAGTTGACCGAATGCTCTTCTCGCTTGTCTGGGGACCAAAACTATCTTCGATGGAGAAGGCTCCAAAAAAAATGAATCTTTTTGGTTTGAACTTTCCTTGCGTGGTGGGCG